>NZ_JAUBUJ010000134.1:0-18068 GCF_036705405.1 Microcoleus sp. B13-B6 | reverse complement strand
ATTAATAATTAAATGGGGTCGCAAAATCAAAAATAAGGGTAATGATTGTATCACAGTTTAAATGTGCAACAGCTTAAGCTTCGTTGCCGTCAATCACAAGCTTGGAGTTTTCCCAAGCTTTCCACTTCAGGAAAGTCTTGAACTCGTAATGGCTCAGAGTCAACATTTGTCGCACTGTTTTGTTCCTCAACTTGCGACGTGACTTAGACACCATTTGAGAACTTTCAAAAGTTGGCAGCAGAATTACATCAAAATTATCGACTAAAAACTTAGCCGTTTTATGATGCAGCTCTTTGACCAAATTCTTGATTTTGCAACGAAGCCTGCTGGCTACTTTCTTGAATCTTCTTTTCTGGCGACTGGGAGCTTTAGAAATTTTTGATACTAATCTGTCCAGCCGGAAACATAGTTTTTGGATGTGTAAATTAGAATCTTTTCCTAACCAGCCGTAAGAATTTTCAGAGAAAAATGTCATGAAAGTGCGGACACCGGGATCTAAGGCAACAAGCCGACCTTGGTTTTCGGTCTTGGCTTGTTGCACTTCTTCAGAAACGATCAGGTAATACTCGCCATAAGCCAGCGTTAACCTGCCGTCACTGAAAGTTTCAGGCAGAGTTTCTTTTAACAAACACTTGCCTAGAATCGAATGGTAGACACCACAATCTTTTATAGCCGACTTCGGCACATAGATAGATTGCTTGGTGTCTTTCCTGCTCCGAAATTTACATTTACGGATTTGACCGTCTTTTTTGAAACCCTGTTTAGCCGCCTTGACTGCCGAGCAAGCATCTTTGATGGCAATCGATTTAATTTGGAAAGGTACAGGCTTTGCCCATTCTGGTAAGCTGTTGAGTATTCCGGTTTTGATTGTCATCCAGCTAGCTTTTTTGTCTGGTTCTTGCAGGTATTTGATAGTCGTGTTGTAGACAAAACGACTTACACCAAACCACTGCTTTATCAGTGCTTTTTGTTCAGGATTTAGGAATAGACGGATCTTCCTTGATTTTCTTGCTGTAGCTTCTGAGTCCGTGCATTCGGCAACTGAAGACGTGAAGGATGGCAAGAAGATCGGCGGTGAGTTCGGTTTCTGGGCAGTGAACTGTTCGGTCAAGAACCACGATTTGTCCACCGTTTTGCTGTGCCATGAACTCGAACAATTCAAATCCAAATCGACACAATCTGTCGCGACAGGCAACAACAATCGTGAGCTGTTCGCCGCGCATAAATCTGACCAGTAGGGCTTGCAGTCCTTTCCTTTTGAAATTGATTCCTGAGCCGATGTCTTGGATGATTTCGGCGTCTGGGTACTGTTGCTGCATGAATTCAACTTGTCGAGCAAGGTCGTCTCGCTGCTTGGTTGAACTGACTCGGCAGTAACAAACAATGGCAGTTCCAATTGCACCGCGCTGGTAAGACTCAACATCGTAGAGTCTTTGTCCTGCTTCGTTTTTGATGCTTTTGATCTTGCCTTCATCTGCATATTTCCTTAAGGTGTTGGCGTGCAAACCCAGGAATTGGACTGCTTTTCTGAGTGGTATGTATGCCATTTGCTCATCTTACAGCGTTTGTTAGCAAATGTGGGCATTTGTTGGAAAACTATACACTGTTAGTCAACCCCCCGACAAACTGGTGACGCGAGCAGGAGGCGACCAACTGCAGCCGTTACTGGTGGCGGATACACTGCTGGCTAACAAGGGCTATGATCCAGATCAGCGTGTGATTGACCGCCTCAATGCCGAGGGGAAGACCACCGTCATTTCACCTCGCCGCAATTGCAAGACCCTGCAAACTTACGATGCTGAATTTTACAACGCCCGTCATTTGATTGAGAACTTTTTCCCCAAGCTGAAGCAGTATCAGGGAATCGCGACGCGCTATCACCCTAGGGCGGTGAACTTTCCGGCGTGCGATTCTTCTGGCTGCTGCGGTCATCTGGTTGAATTGATGACACCCCCTAAATTAACTTGACAGCGCCGTAAACTAATATGCCTAACCTCTTGAGCACCTTCTTTTCTAGTAATTTCATTCCTCACGGGCATTGTTACCTCTGGAAACCGGGGTTAGTCTGGCTGCACTTAACGTCAGATGCCTTGACTACCCTCGCTTATTATTCGGTGGCGGTTGCCATTGTTTACTTTACGACTGAGCGTAAGGATCTGCCTGCCCACACGGTGATGCTGCTGGTTGGTTTCTTTTTTATCTTTGCCTTATGTGGCACCACGCACCTGATGGGAATAGTGACACTTTGGCACCCCATTTATTGGGTTTCAGGAGTGATCAAAGCTCTCACTGGTGTTTGGTCTTTCTATACATTCACCTTTTTACTGATTCCCTTAATTCCAGTGGCGCTCGATGCGCCAAGTCCAGCCCAACTCGCCCTTACAAACCAGGAACTAGAAGAGAGTCGCCGCCGTATCCAGGCGATTAATGTGGAGCTAGAGCAACGGGTGCATGAACGCACTGCCCAACTGGAAGCCTCTAATCGCACCAAAGACGAATTATTGATGCGTGAACAAATAATTCGGGCAGACGCTGAGGCCGCCAACCGTGCCAAGGATGAGTTTCTCTCGATTCTTTCTCATGAACTCAGAACTCCTCTCAACGCGATCTTAGGGTGGTCAACGATGTTAAGGCAGAAAAGCCTGAGTGAGGATAAGGTGGCGCGGGCTTTGGAGACGATCGAGCGAAACGCGAAGTCTCAAGCCCAGCTCATCGAAGACATCCTCGATGTTTCTCGCATCATCACGGGTAAACTGCGCCTCCAAGTCCGTCCTGTCAACCTCGTGCCGGTGATTGAATCGGCGATTGAGTCTGTACACTTGGCGGCTGAGGCAAAGTCAATTCGCCTGCAAAGCCGGATCGATTCTGAGGTTGGCCCGCTCTTGGGTGATGCCGATAGGTTGCAGCAAGTTGTGTGGAATCTACTTTCTAACGCCCTCAAATTTACGCCTAAAGACGGGCGAGTCGAGATTCGTTTGCAGCGGGTTAATTCCCATGTTGAAATTACTGTCAGCGACACTGGGGCAGGCATCAGCTCGGATTTTCTACCGTTTGTCTTCGATCGCTTCAGCCAGCACGACAGCACGACCACTCGCAGTTATGGGGGGTTGGGTTTAGGGTTAGCCATTGTGCGTCAATTAGTTGAATTACATGGCGGGACTGTAACGGTAGTGAGTCCAGGGATAGGACAGGGGACGACTTTTACAGTCAAACTGCCCGTGACGATTATCCATCTACCACCCAGCGCTCCAGAGCCCTTAAACTCGATCGTCAAGGCGAATGGGAGGTTTCAGGGCTCATCGACCCTTGAAGGCTTACAAATCCTAGTGGTAGAGGACGAGGCTGACGCGCTAGAGTTGCTGAGTACGATTCTCGCAAAGTATGGTGCTGATGTCATGGCTGTGGCTTCGGTAAAGGAGGCCTTGACCATTATCCAAACCGCAAGCGATCGCAGCCCCGATGTTTTAGTGAGCGATATTGGGATGCCGGATGAGGATGGCTACTCCCTGATCCGCAAGTTGCGTCAACTTGAAGCGCAGCGGGGCGGTAGGCTACCCGCGATCGCGCTGACGGCTTATGCCCGAAATGACGATCGTCAGCAGGCACTATTAGCAGGTTTTCAGATACATTTGACCAAACCCGTAGATGCTGCTGAGTTAGTGGCGGTGGTTGCCAGCCTCACCGGACGTATTGTAAAACTTCATTAACTTTATAAGCAGTAATGAGCGATGGTGGTATTATGTAGTCAGGAGGTCGAAATGAAACTACCTGACTACGCCAAGGCAATAGGCATAAGTTACACCACAGCGTGGCGCTGGTGGAAGGCAAACAAACTGCCACATCCGGCACGGCAGACGGAAAGCGGTCTGATTATAGTTGACTACTTGCCACAATCGCCATCAAGCCAAGTCAAGAAGAACCGAGTCGCTATTTACAGTCGAGTCTCATCTTCAGAAAATAAAGATAACCTCAACCGCCAATCGGAGAGATTAACTGAATATGCCATTGCTAACGGTTATCAAATTGTTAAAAATGTCAAAGAAATTGGCAGTGGATTAAACGACCATCGAAAACAGTTAGAGGCACTACTACAACAAGATGACTACGACATTTTATTAGTTGAACACAAAGACCGTTTAGCTCGATTTGGCACAAACTATCTAGATGTTCTATTACTACGATTGGGAGTTAAGTTAGAAATAGTCAACCTAGCCGAGAATGGAAAAGATGAATTGATGCAAGACTTAGTGGCTATAGTTACTAGCTTTGCTGCTCGACTTTACGGACAGCGACGCGCCAACATAAAAACAGAAAAGATAATTGCCGAATTGAAAGATGGAGATGCTGAATGCAATTAGCAGAAAGGCATATCATTAAATCAACAGAATCCCGTTTCGCGGAAATTGACCAATTAGCTTTCAAATCCAAGAATCTGTACAATGCCGCTAACTACGTCATTCGTCAGAACTTTATTTATGGATGGGGCTATGTCGGTTACAACGAGATGAATCGATTGATGAAGTTTCACGAGGCATACAAGGCTTTACCTGCCAAAGTGAGTCAACAAATCTTGATGGTGCTCGACAAGAATTGGAAATCGTTCTTTGAGGCTTCTAAAGCTTACAAAGCCGACTCTTCTAAATTCACTGGTCGTCCAAAGTTACCAAAGTACAAAGATAAGATTAAGGGGCGCAACCTTCTCGTCTACACGATTCAGGCGATTAGTAGCAAACAATTAAGAAGCGGAATTCTCAAACTTTCTGGTACTGAACTCTCAATTAAGACTAAAATTAACCCTGACCGAATTTGTCAAGTTAGATTAATTCCGAAATGCGATTCCTATGTAATTGAGGTAATTTATAATGAGCCGGAGTCCACCGCTAAGGACAATAGCTTTGCAGCCGGTATTGATTTGGGATTGAATAATTTAGTGGCGTTAACTTCAAATCGACCGGGTTTTATCCCAATGTTGATTAACGGGCGACCATTGAAATCGATCAACCAGTTTTACAACAAGCGCTCTTCACGATTGCAATCCCAATTGAAAGGGAACCGCAAAACTTCACCTCGGATTCAGCGACTAACTCGTTGCCGTAATCAAAAAGTAGACAATTACTTGCATCATGCGAGTCGAATGATTGTTGATATTTTGGTAAAGCAACAAATTGGGACGCTAGTAATTGGCAAAAATGCACAGTGGAAAACCGATATAAACATTGGAAAGCAGACTAACCAAAACTTTGTTAGTATTCCTCATGCTCGATTAATTGAAATGTTGGAGTACAAAGCTTTTTTGGTGGGAATTAAGGTAATCGTGAATGAAGAATCCTACACATCGAAAGCAAATTTCCTGGGTTTAGATCCAATTCCTGTTTACGGAAAAACAGAAAAAGAGCCTGTTTTTACTGGAAAACGGATTAAGCGTTTGTACAAAACATCGACTGGTCAGTTGATTAATTCTGACGTGAATGGCTCGTACAACATTCTCAGAAAAGCAATCCCAAATGCGTTCAGCTTTCTTGATAGGGAGCTGCGTAGTTCAGCTTAAGAAGGGTCAATCCGCTTGAAGTAAAAGCGAAAGGGGAGGGACAGCAAGCCTCCCATGTCTGTCTATAAATGACTATACTTTTACCAGCTATAAGCAGGTGCTAAAACCTAGGTGTTCAAGAACAAATGTTGCGTTGGAGAATAATGGGCTTGTTGTCAGCTTGGGGGTGAAGGCTAGCGCTTGTGGCAAATCAAGCTTGTGAGTGTCGTCTCCAGCACAAACGTCTAGTTAACTTACTTGATTCAGGCAAAAAGTCTACTGTGTAAAAGATAGGAAGCACTCTTCAATCGTTGGGAGCAGTCCATCGAACTCTAACATTTTTCAATTCCGTGTTTTGAAGCGTATTTTGACATATATTATTAAAGCAGATGCACTCTCAATTTACTCTTCTTATAAACAAAAAAATAACTCTATGTAATGATATCTAGCGCCTTCTCAACAAACTCGTAATCAGCCGCATTGGTTGACTAAAACTCTCGCATTCAGGTTGAATTCGCAGACATCAACTCGATTTACAAGCGGTGCAAAATGTGAAGTATTACCTTACCTAGAGGCTTTTCCATCATCTCACGTTATTTTCACATTAAAACACATCTCAATCTCTCCCTATGCTTGTCCATAAAATTCAGCAACTGGTGCAGCGCCAAATTCGAGCCAAAAAGTTAGGGATTAAATTTAACAGAGTTGCTAACTTTCAATTGCCCGAACAAGTGATTGTGCAAGGAAAACAGCATCAAGTAAACGTGCCTTCAGAGAAAGGCATGGACGGAGAATTTATAGAAGTGCTTTTAGACGACTGCTACGGAGTCGAGCAATTATCTGAATCGCTGATGACAATTATTGATATTGGAGCCAATGTCGGCTTATTTCCGATTGCTGCGAGGAACAGGTTTCCCCAGGCCGTAATTCACGCCTACGAACCTAATCCCTACCTAGAAAATTACCTTAAACATCAATCTCAAATCGCAAATTTTACATATTTTATGGAAGCAGTAGGAGGCCGAGATGGTAAAGTAGTCCTCGACATTCGCGAAGTTTCGGGAAAAACCCGATCGACAGTTAGCGAAAGTGGCGAAATACCAATGATATCATTTCGCAGGGCGATCGAGCGAATCGGTGGTAGCGTCGATTTAGCCAAAGTAGACTGCGAAGGTGCAGAATGGCTGTTATTTGAAGATCGAGATACTTGGCAACTTGTGCAAAACCTTTCTTTAGAATATCACTTGTGGTCTGGTCACACTCACGCGGAAACCCGACAAATTATTGAAAACTTAGGATTTAGGATCGGAAAGCAAATACCAATAGATAAATGGTACGGCTTGATTTTAGCATCCCGATCCTGCAACCCTCAATGATATAGCAGATGTTGAAGAAAGAAGTTCGGCAACAGATTCGCTTTATTATGATGTAACCGATGCCAGAAAGAAGGTTAATTATTCTGGAGTTGTGGTGACAGGCCAGTTTTTATAAAAAAGAAGAGTACCTCAAAAAAATGAAACAGAAATACCTAATCTTATATCATTTCCGGTTACACCGGAATAATGTTGACGGTTGACGGTTGACGGTTGACTGTTCACTGTCAACCGTCAACAGTGAACTCGAATTTACTATTCCGATGCTAACGGATTTGAGATTAATTGATAATTACTTCCCGAATCGAGTCCCCACTAGAACTTAATTTAATTGGTGTGGTCTTCGATAAAAAATATATTGTTAATGGACTTTTTACATCCATTGAAGACCTAGAGTATTTATTAAATCGCCTCTTAAATGAAGGAGAGTTAATGATTAAATGGGGACGAAAAATCACAAAAAAGGGGGAGTGTTGTATCACAGTTTAAATGCACAACAGCTTATCCAACCCATCCTTATATTTGGGTTGATTTATCCTTCATTACAAATATTCCCAAATCCTAATTTATTTATTGCGTTCAACGATTTAATTGATCCAATAAATCAATTCCAACCCTTTTATTTATCTGGATGAGCTGGCTTATTTCTTACTTCTTTAATCCGCAGAGTGACAGAAGAGGGAGATCAGGGTTTGGATCGCGGGCTTACAGTGGCATTTTTTTTGCGGAGTGGTATAACTACTCGGAATCAACAAATATGGCAATTCGTCAAGCGCTGGTGGGAGATGGTAAATTAGTGTTTGGGAGAGAAAAATCTACAGGAAGTATCGAAGTGCCTGTCCCATTCGCCTTGCCAGCAGCAGGATCGGGCTGGTAAAGTTGGATACGATCGCGCCCAAGCCGTTTAGCTTGATAAAGCGCTTGGTCGGCTGCGGCAATCAGAATTTCGGCTCCCGATTCAGATGCAGGAACAATACTCGCTACGCCCAGGCTGAGAGTGACGTACTCGCTCACCTGAGAACCAGCGTGCGGAACCTGCAAAGCTGCGATTGTGAGCTGTATGTGTTCGGCTACGATCACTGCGCCTTGAATCGAGGTATTTGGCAAAATAACGGCAAATTCTTCGCCTCCGTAGCGAGCTACTAAATCGGCGGGGCGATTGACTGCATTGGCGATCGCCCCGGCGACTTGTCGCAAACATTCGTCTCCGCCTTGATGCCCGTAAGTATCGTTGTAACTTTTAAAAGAATCAATATCGCACAGAATTAGCGACATGGGCGTTTGTTCCCGCGCTTGTCTGCGCCACTCCATTTCTAAATACTGATCGAACCGTCGGCGGTTTGCTAGCTGCGTGAGTGCGTCCGAAGTAGCCAAGCGCTCTAACTTGAGGTTGGCCGCTTGCAACTGCTGGTAGAGTTCTGCTTGCTTGATGGCGATCGCCAACTGGGTGGCCAGAGAAGACAGCAACTCTACTTCCAACTGCATCCACTGCCGGGGACTGCACTGGTGGGCCATCAGCAGCCCCCACAACTCATCTCCTTGCACTAAAGGCACAACCAAATAAGCTCTCACCGCGAATTGTGCGAGCAAGTCAATTTGATATTGCGGCAAATCCGCGGCCAAAACATCGGCGATCGGTCGGATCGCCCGATGTTGGTACGCTTCGAGATAGAACTGGTCAAAACAGAATTTTTCCAGGGTTTCTCCCAACATCGGCTTGCAGTTGGCAGCTACGGATTCCACTGTTACCGCCCCCGTCGCCGGGGTGGCGCAGACACTGCCCGTACAGGGGTTGAAGCGGACGATCATCACTCGATCAGCCTGAAGGAACTGACGCACTTCTGTCACTGTCGTGCTGAGCACTTCACCCAAATCCAGAGACTGGCGGATATGCTGAGTAATCGTCGCCATCAGCAGTTCTCGTTCGTTCTGCTGCCGCAGCGCCTCTTGTGCCCGTTTGTACTCGGTGATATCTTGAGCGGTGCCGAAAATTTGTTTGGGGCAGCCGTCGGCTGTGCGGGCGAAAACTTGGTCGCGGCAGCGAAACCAGCGCCATTCGCCCGATCGATGTTTGAGCCGATACTCCAACTCCAAAATATGCCCGTCTTGAGTCGAGGGAAATTTTTTCTGGTGGGCTTTGAGCCTCGGCAAATCTTCTGGGTACACCAAACTCGAGTACAAAGCAGTTTGCATCTGTAAAATTTCTTGGGGAGTGTAGCCCAGCAATTTAGAAGCTTGACCGTTGACGTAGACGTTGCGCCGTTGGGTCAAATCGTAGATGTAGAGCAAATAAGGCGCCGCGTCAGCAATTTGCTGGATGAAATGCTGGCTCGATCGCAATTCTTCCTCCACCCGCTGACGCACTTGCACTTCTTCCACAGCTTGATCCCGCATTGTGCGGTAAGCTTGGATGCGATGGGTGAGGTCGGTCACGTCTTGAATCACCAGCAGCGCGTAGAACGATGGGGCATTGACCCCCGGCCATATTGATGACGAAGCTGAGGGTGGAGATTCCCTAGACACAAAAGCACTTCTTGATGAGCCGACTCCGACACTACCCTCTGATTCCAACTCAAGAGTATGGAGAACCCAGTCTCTAATCTCCTGTTCTTCTATGCCAGCCTCCAGTGCCGGCACAGCAGTCACAGTAGTTTGCTGAATTCGCTGCTGGCCGTCTTGCCAAGTTGCCGGAATCAGGTGTTTGTGAATTTGAGAAGAAAAAATTGTTGGCGGGCCTCCTGCAAAGATTTGCTTGAAGCGAGTGGCGTACTTTAACTGACTCAGGTGAGGAAAATGGGTTGTGATCTTTGTTCCCAATATTTGGCTGCGGGGAATTTTAGTCCACTCTTCCAGACAAGTGTTCCAAAACAGCACCACAAAATCATCTTGCAGCAAGCAGGCGCCGACTGGTACGCTGTCGAGAACCCCAAACTTTTCCTTAATACTTTTGCTCTCCTCAATCATAGACCCCCGGCAAGTTGATTGATAGCAGTCAACAAGGTGTCAAAGGAATTAACATTGAAAATAAGAATGATATCTCCTTCAATGTGAAGCCTTTCAATCATGAAACTGGTCTGGGCTAATAAAACAACTGTATCAGTAGCTAAACCGCCAGATATCAGCAAACTAGCAATCGTCCCTTCGCTATAAGTGGGAATTGAATAGTTCAGGCGCTGCTGAAGTACGTTGCTGATTGCACCCATGACCCCATTAATTACAATATTTCCCACTTCACTTAGCGTACCAATTTTGACTGAATCGAGATCCTGAGTTCCAGCTTCTTCCCCTGTAAGCATTGTCACCAGCAGGGCAGCGCTGTTTGTGGGAAAGACTAGCTGGGCAATGCCTCCAAAGGAGCCTGTGAATTTGAGCTGGACAGCGGCGATTTGCTCGCCGTTGAGGTGTTGCTCTAACTCTTGTTCCACGTCGATGGGAGTCAGGATTTGAAGGTAGGGGATTTGCAAGCGAATCGGGGAGTCGATCATGTCGTTCAAAACCCCTGCGGCTTGACCGATCCCGATGTTGACGAGTTCCTGCAAAGCATCGAGCTGTCGAGTGCTTAATTTCATTGTGTGCTCTCCTCGCTGACACTAAGAGCTTTTTTGATCCACCCGATTAGTTCGTCTGAGTTGGGCATTTTGTGAATGACTGCCAGGGCTCCGAGTTCCATGCACTCGGAGCGGGTGGTTGCTTGGATGTCTGCGGTAATTACGATCACTGGAATTTTATATCCTCGATCGCGCATGGCTTGCAGGACTTCCCTACCTTCCATCTCCGGCATCAGCAGATCTAAGAGCATACAGTTTGGGGTTTTAGTGCCGAGCAGTTCTAGAGCTTCTGGGCCGCTGGATGCTTCCCAAGTCTCGTATCCTTCTGCTCGCAGGATTTTGCAGATTACCCTGCGAGTCAACCACGAATCTTCGACAACGAGAATTGATGTCACTACGTTCTCCTCCTTCTATTGTTTAGGACTGACCGGCGTTGCAGGTACTGTTTTTATCTTGACAGTAATTTAAAGTGCTGGGACGGTGTGCGATCGAGCGTCACTTGGAATTCCTGTTCTTAAAAACTAACGCATTAATGTGTTGGATAGTTTAGTATCTTGGACTATGTTAAGAAAAAACCCGGTTTCTGAATGAAACCAGGTTTGCGGGATCTCTATTGCTCCTAACAGGGGCGCTCAATTATAGATTACCAAACGCTTCCGAAGGGACTCTACTCGCTGTTTGGCCGTGGTATTGTCTGGATCGCAGGCGAGAGCTTGTTCGTACATTTCCAAGGCTTGAGCTGTTAATTTCTTGCGCTCGTAGGCGTGACCCAGATTATTGAGAGATGTAACGTATTCTGGCTGCAACTTCAGGGCTTCTTTGTACTGGCGGATCGCGATGTCGTACTGTTCTTGGCCGAAGTGTGCAAAACCGAGGGCGTTGTAAATAACAGCTTGATTTTCTTCGCCTTCTAAGTCTTTGGCTTTCAGGGCTTTTTGAAACAGTACGATCGCCTGGGAGTAAAGCTTCTTATCTAGATATATACTTCCTAATTCGTAGTATTCCTGTGCTGTTCCTTTTTCTACCGTCAGCTTATTTTCTAAGCGTTCCAGAGACATTTCCAGCTTCCTAGTTTTGAGAATCTGGCGCACCACAAACCAGGAACTGCTGCCGAGTATAGCGAGCAGGACTGTCAGGTAAACAATGAGCAAATTACTATCCATGTTTTTCTTAAATTTAGGTATGTCTGTGGAAGGTTTTATTTATTTTAAGGCCCTAGCAATCTCTGAGATTGGCCTCTGCAACTGTATAAAAAACAAGGAAATAGCGATCGACCGGCCCGATCGCGATTTCTGAAAAAGCAAAAATCCAGAAGTAAGAACAAAGAAGGAAACTTGGTCTCAACCTCCTCAATTCATCAGGAGTTTTCCTTCTCTGGCAGACAGTTAAATCTTTCTTACTTCTGCTTTGTGCATTCTGAAAATCAAGCTAGATTTCAGGCTCCGGCTCGATTAGCCATTTCCACGACTTTACCGAATGTTGCCGGGTCAACGATCGCCATTTGTGCCAGCATTTTGCGGTTGATTTCGATGTTGGCTTTCTTCATGTTGCCGATCAGTCTGCTGTAGCTCGTGCCGTGCTGGCGCGATGCGGCATTGATCCGAGCAATCCACAGGCGGCGGAAATCACGTTTGCGTTTTTTGCGATCGCGATAACCGTTACGCAGGGCCTGCATCACCCGTTGGTTAGCTGTGCGGAACTGTTTCGACTGTGCGCCTCGGAAACCCTTGGCTAATTTGAGAATTTTTTTGCGGCGCGCTCTGGCGACATTACCGCGTTTTACCCGTGTCATCTTTAATTTCCGTTAAACTTTACAAGTATGGAAGCATTAACCGCACGTTAGCATCGTTGGTCTCGTCGATGACGACCAGCTTAGATAGACGGCTTTTGCGAGCTGAACTTTTGTGCTGTAGCAAGTGGCTTTTGTAAGCTTTACGGCGCACAATTTTACCGCTGCCGGTCGCTCTAAAGCGCTTTGCGGCTGCTTTGCGAGTTTTGAGTTTTGGCATGAACTGGTGTTATTTGGACACAAGCTTATACCGTATCACGTTTGTGCTACTTTCTGCAAGGGAGATTTGCGGGTTGGGGGTGGCGCTGCATTTGCTGCGATATACAGGATGGGCGATCGGGTAATCTTGCGGTAGTTTGCGGGAGTTGACACCTGGTATAAAATGTTATACCGCAGTTGCGGTATAATTAAGGGTTATACTCTAGGTTATCGGCAGGGTTAATATTTGAAAGCTGCTGGTGAGGCACGATAATTAAATTGAAGATGCAACATTAATTATTGGTTATGACGCTTAGAGAGTCCATTGAAAAAATCCTTTAGAAATATCCATTGGTCAGTAATGAAAACTTCCAGGGACATTCATTTGCTAGTTATGTCAGAAATGTAGTGCCGAAATCAATAAGTGCTTCATTGGAATTACCAGAAATCTATAGGGTAAAAGCTTCTGCAGGGAATGGTTCTTGGGCTAAAGTTCCTTGGATAGCAATATTTAACAAGCTTGTAACTCAGACTGTCCAGTCGGGGTTTTACTGTGTTTATTTATTTTGCGCCGACTTCTCAGGCGTTTATCTTTCTCTCAATCAAGGAATAGCAGATATAGCGTATTCCAGGTTTATTAAGTACACCAGAGAAACCGGGTTTCTTTACAGTTCTCGCCTCTGGTAATCATTCAGTTCAAGAAACCCGGTTTCTGGCGATATACATCTACATGGAATATGCTGTAAAAGAAATAAGTGAGGACTGGGGAAGTCGAGGGACATGGTAAGAAATCAAGCACAACTCTTTAAAGATAAGCTTGGTTCTGACAAGCTCAGATAATTTTCAGAACCTCTCGATATTCAACTTGATTCTATCCAAGGAAACTACTTCTAGAAGGCATTTAGTATTAAACTCTCAATACAGGTCTTTCGGGATTTTGGGGATTGGGAACTAGACGCTGATTTTTGCAATCTACCAGCAAATCTAAAGTTTCTAACACAGTTTGACCGATTAGCACCATATCGCCTAAAACCATTGCCGCCTCTATTGTCTCGCGCCCTTCTATTTCAATGATAACAGGCCCTGTTAATCCCACTGTTTCTTGTCGGCCATCAGCATATTTTGCTATTTCCTGACTCCGAATTCTTAAACCGAGCTGCTCTACTACATCCGCAGGTAACGCAGTTCTGACTGCGCCACTATCTATCAGTGCTTCTGCTTCGTACACGCGCAACAGATTTGGATTGAGCACTCCTCGACTCACTAAGGCTTCATCAATGGCATTCGTTAGCTTGACTTTGACTCGAACTGCACCCATATTTTTGCTGGCTTGAGTTAGATCGCGATCGAGATTTATCATATCGCCTCTTTTCGTCTAGAAAGTCTACCTTTGATTCTAGCCCCAATTGATGGTAGTAAGGTTCGCAATGCACACCCTACAAGTAAAGTTTGTACGTAAGTCTTATATCATTTCCGGTTACACCGGAATTATGTTGACGGTTGACGGTTGACTGTTGACGCCGTGAACAGTGAACAGTGAACAGTGAACAGTGAACAGTGAACAGTGAACTCGGATTTACTATTCCGATGCTAACGGATTTGATATTACAGCGTATTTCTGGTTTAGGAAGTGCAGTAGGGACAAAGGCTTTCGCCGTGTCCCTACGGGGATATATCACTCTTGTGGGGAGTAGGGGTTGGGCATCCTGCCCGCCCTAAACATACAAGTTAAATGCACAACAGCTTACTCATCTTCTGCATAGATAAACCGATACAATTCGCTAGGATCTGGTTCGGCGCTTTTCTCAGCAAAATCCACTGCATCGTCAATTACTGCTTGAATTTTATTATCGATCTCTTTCAATTCTTCAGCAGTCGCCAAAGTTCGATCGATCAACTCAGCAGCCAACTTCTTAATCGGATCGCGGGGAAACCAATATTCCTTCTCTTCCTTAGAACGCAACTCATCAGGATCGGCCAAAGAATGGCCGCGAAAGCGATAAGTCAAAGCCTCAATCAAAGTCGGCCCCTCGCCGGCCCGCGCCCGCGCTACAGCTTCTTTCGCCACTTCCCGCACCGCCAAAACATCCATCCCATCAACCTCAAAACCAGCCATGCCAAAAGCATGAGCCTTCTTGTAAATCAGCGGGTCAGAAGTAGCTCGCTCGTGGGCCATCCCGATCGCCCATTTGTTGTTTTCCACAACATAAATAATCGGCAACTTCCACAAAGCCGCCATATTCAAACACTCAAAAAACTGCCCGTTATTTGCAGCACCATCGCCAAAAAAACAAGCAGTCACGCCATCGGAACTTTCATCCCCCAAAGCTTCGCGCCGGTACTTCGATTGAAAAGCCGCCCCCGTAGCTACAGGAATCCCCTCAGCCACAAAAGCATAACCTCCCAACAGTCGGTGTTCGGCCGAAAACATGTGCATCGAACCGCCGCGGCCTTTCGAGCAACCAGTTTCCTTCCCGAACAACTCCGCCATTACCTCCCGCGCCGGGACGCCCGCGCTCAAAGCGTGAACGTGATCGCGGTAGGTGCTGCTGACGTAATCGGTGTCATCCCGACGCATCGATCGAATCACGCCAGTAGACACAGCTTCCTGACCGTTGTACAAGTGGACAAAACCAAACATTTTGCCCCGGTAGTACATCTCAGCACACTTGTCCTCAAAATAGCGCCCCAAGACCATATCCTCGTAGAGCATCAAGCCCTCATCCCGAGAAATGGTTACGCTTTGCGCGTCAAAAACTGGTAAAGTCCGTTCCTGAACCATAAATAATTAATACCCGACGATCGGCTTCCTAGACATCTAAATTTAAACCGAGATGGGACACAACCGCAGCAGAAAACGATCGCACCTTTGCTGTGCAGCACTTCACCAATTGTTAAAATGAGTTTGGCCATCGGGGCGGATTGCCCGGACTCGGAGAACCAACTCCCATCCAAACCCCATGCCAACCAATGATATAATTCCATTACTCTCAAACCCGAAAATGCTCAAGAGTCAAACAACTCATTTAGCTCAGGGGCAGTGGGGCTTTCCATTTTCCTCACTGTAAAACGCTGTAGAGGGAAAAAAATCAGAGGATCTCTACGGTAACTCCAACATACCGTGAATTAGGTGGTTGGAAGCCAACACCAGAATTTTTGATTTGGTTTGCGGGAGTATCTCACTTAAGATAGGCTAATTCAGTTGCTAGCGCTTTGGGGAAGTGGACAGTGTTAATTCCACTAGATTACTACCGGATTTTGGGTCTACCGATTCAAGCTACTGCCGAACAGTTGCAGCAGGCTCACCGCGATCGAACTTTACAGCTTCCGCGCAGGGAGTATTCCGAAGTTGCGATCGTCGCCCGCAAACAACTGCTCGATGAAGCCTGCGCCGTTCTGTCAGACTCAGAGGGGCGCAAAGCTTACGATGCCAGTTTTTTAGCCAAAACTTACGATCGAGAGTCGGAAGCCGCACAGGAAGCCAAGCACCAGAGGTCAAAAACCTCAGCAGGCCCGGCCACCTTCCTGCAAGACGCAGGAGAAACCGCTCCGGCAGAGTCCAAGGCTTTAGAGGCTGCTCCCGACCCCCACACTCCAAGTATTGAAATCGATGACAACCAATTCGTAGGAGCCCTGCTCATACTGCAAGAACTGGGAGAATACGAACTCGTACAGAAGCTGGGTCGCCCGTATCTTAACAATGGCAGCATCGCGATCGCAGAAGGTCGTTTCGGCGACCCTCAGCTCGTGAGGCCAGATATAGTTTTAACCGTCAGCCTTGCCTGTCTAGAACTCGGCCGCGAACAGTGGCAGCAAGGTCAGTACGAAAATGCCGCAAAATCATTAGAAGCAGGTCAAGAATTGCTGCTGCGCGAAAGCCTATTTGCAAGCGTGAGGGGTGAAATGCAAGCCGACATATACAAACTCCGTCCGTACAACATTTTAGAGCTATTATCGCTTCCCGAAGAAAAAGTCGCCGAGCGTCGCAAGGGACTGGAAATCCTGCGAGAAATGCTTCAAGAACGAGGCGGTATCGACGGTTCGGGAGACGATCGATCCGGTTTAGGAATAGAAGACTTCCTCCGGTTCGTGCAGCAAATGCGTAAACACCTAACCAGCAGCGAGCAGCAGGCGCTATTTGAAGCCGAAGCCGGCCGCCCCTCCGCAGTCGCCACTTACCTCTCGGTCTACACCCTGTTAGCCCAAGGATTTGCCGCCAGACAGCCATCGATGATCCGTCGCGCCAAGCTGATGCTGATGCAGCTCGGTCGCCGCCAAGACGTTCACCTGGAAAAAGCCGTCTGTTCCCTGCTGCTGGGCCAAACAGAAGAAGCCAGCAGAGCCCTCGAACTGAGTTCGGAAAAAGAACCCCTGGCCTTCATTCGCGAACATTCCCAAGATTCACCCGACTTGTTGCCCGGATTGTGCTTGTACGCCGAACATTGGCTACAAGAAGAAGTGTTTCCCCACTTCCGCGACTTGGCCAACGAGTCAGTGTCCTTGAAAGACTACTTTGCTGACCCGAAAGTACAAGCTTACCTAGAAGCTTTGCCACAGGACGCAGAAACCGCCAACGAATGGGTCGTCGTGCAGCCCCGCGCCGGCAAGCAGCCAGGGCGACTGCAACCGACAGCAGGCCGATCGCCCGCTGCCATACCGGCACAGCCACCCACAGCCAAGCAGGGAGCCAGTACAGTCACCTTGACCCCCGTACCGGGCGACGCTTCCACCGCAGCTTCGGGCGCGAAATCCCAGGCAACGGTGGCCGCGCCTAGCGCTGTTGCCCCCGTGTCTATCCCGATAGCGACAGTGCCACACCCAGCAGAATCGACTTCCAAACATCGCAGACGCCAACATTCAGGGCGAAGCGGAGCAACCGGCAAAGGGCTAAAGGGCGATTTTGCCGATCGAGCGCGCACCAAGGCAGCAGAAATTACCGCCCAAGTCAAGTCCATGCCTCCAAACAGGCTGGCTTTGTTTCTAGTCGCAGGTGTCGTGAGCCTGTTACTTTTGTGGTTAATACTCAGTCTCTTGGCTAGCGCGATGCAAGCCCTATCGGGCCCCCTCCAAGGAGAGCAAGCCCTCGTCCGCCTGGAAGAACCGCCGCTGGAAATCCCTGCCGTGGCCGCGGCCCCAGAGCCGAGCGCTGCAGGCGCAGTGTCGGGAGAAATCAATGAGGTAGCAGCAAAAGACTTAGTTCAAGGCTGGCTATCGGCGAAAGCAGCGGCTTTGGGCCCCAATCACGCTGTCGAAGAATTAAGGCGAGTTCTCACAGAACCGGCTTTGTCTCGCTGGCAATTGATGGCAGAAGCTCAACAGCGTAACAACGCGCACCAGCGTTATGTACACAAGCTGCAAGTTAATGGAGTTACCACAAATCCGACTAATCCCGATCGCGCCCAAGTAGAAGCACAAGTCTCGGAAAAAGCCGAAGTGTTCGATCGTTCTCAACTCGTTTCTTCGCGCAATGAAAACCTGCGGGTGCGCTACGACTTGATCCGTCAAGAGGGACAATGGCGGATTATGGATTGGCAAGTGATTAAGTAAGGAATTGTTCAGTTGACAGTTGACAGTTGACAGTTGACAGTTGACAGTTGACAGTTGACAGTTGACAGTTGACAGTTGACAGTTGA
>NZ_JAUBUJ010000133.1:0-18376 GCF_036705405.1 Microcoleus sp. B13-B6 | reverse complement strand
ATTAATAATTAAATGGGGTCGCAAAATCAAAAATAAGGGTAATGATTGTATCACAGTTTAAATGTGCAACAGCTTATGTCTGAATATTGCTTGTTCATCGCACAAGCAATGGTGGAAGGGATACCTATATTAAGTAAAGATTCTGCGTTTGATGCCTATTCTATTAATCGAATTTGGTAAATTATGAAAATGATGAAACGAATTTTCAGCAGTGTTTTGGTTTTGGGTGTGTGTCTGACTCCTCTGACTCTGCCCCTGATGGTTCAACCTAGTTGGGGGCAAAGTCAAGATTTGCCGGTTGAAAAATTAGAGCAACTCATACAGCAAGCAAAGCAACAGGAAAGGCAAGGACAAAGGCAACAAGCAATACAAACGTTGCAGCATATTCTAGCCATTGTGCGAGAATTTAAATACAGAGAAATTGAAGCTATAGCACTCAATGAGATTGGTTTTAACTACTATAGCATATCCCAACCACAAGAGGCATTGAAATACTTTAACCAAGCTTTACCAATTAGACAGGAAGTGGCAGATCGCGCGGGGGAATCTGTTACTTTGAATAATATTGGTGCAGTGTACGAGAGTATTTCCCAGCCGCAAGAAGCATTGAAATACTATAATCAAGCTTTACCAATTAAGCGGGAAGTAAAAGATCGCACGTTGGAATCTACTACTTTGAATAATATCGGTTTAGTCTACGACAGCATTTCCCAACCACAAAAGGCATTGAAATACTATAACCAAGCTTTACCGATTGCGCGGGAAGTGGGCGATCGCACGCTGGAATCTACTACTTTGAATAATATCGGTGCAGTCTACAACAACATTTCCCAACCCCAAGAAGCATTGAAATACTATAACCAAGCTTTGCCAATTACGCGGGAAGTGGACAATCACTTTGTGGAAGCTCGTACTTTGAATAATATCGGTTTAGTCTACAACAACATTTCCCAACCACAAGAAGCATTAAAATACTATAACCAAGCTTTACCGATTGTACGGAAAGTGGGCGATCGCGCAAACCTTGCTGCTACTTTGAATAATATTGGTAGGATCTACGACAGCATTTCCCAACCCCAAGAGGCATTGAAATACTATAACCAAGCTTTACTGATTGCGCGGGAAGTGGGCGATCGCGCAAACCTTGCTGCTATTTTGAGTAATATCGGTTTTGTCTACCAAGATACTAATAAACCCACTGATGCTATCGAAATTTGGGAGCAATCCCTCACAATTACCTTAGAAATACGGAGTGGTTTACAGCGAGAAAATCGGCACAAGTTTCTAGAGGCTAAGGACGGAACAGCGATCGCCCTCACATCCCTCCTCATCGACCAAAACCAAGCCGATCGCGCTTTCCAATGGGTCAACATCGCCACCACAGTCGATCTCGCCGACTACACCCGCTTAATTGACGCCAAAGTAGCCAACCCCCAAACACAAAAAGCCATTGATGAATGGAATCACAAAAATCAACAACTCCAATTCCTCCGCCGCCAACTCCAAGACAAATTCTCAGAAAATCTCTCCCGACAAATGCGGGATTTAGAAACAGAAGTCTACCGCACAGCAGAAGAAATCCGCCAAGACTTCCCAGAAGTCGCCGAACTCTTTGAAACCACACCCAAAGACATCGCCCAACTGAAAGCAAGTATCGCACCAGATACCGTTGTCATTCAACCCGTCTTGCTGACAAATGTCCCCAACACCGTCGCCCTATTTGTCTTGACAAAAGACAGTTTAAGCGTTAAAAAGATTCCGATAGACCCCGCAGAGTTCGACAAACTCCTCACTCAATACCGCGAACAACTGCAAAATACTGGCGACACTAACTTCATCGTAACTGGCAGCAAACTCTACGACATCCTGATTCGTCCGATCGAAGACCAAATTAAAGCTACTTCCGCCAAACAATTGAGCATCATCGCTACGGGAAAACTGCGCTACATCCCCTTTGAAACGCTGTATGACGAACAAACTGATGAATTCCTCATCCAGAAATATCCGGTCAACTATCTCACTCGCATTTCCACAAGTTCAATTCCCTATTCGACATTACAAGGCGGAGTGTTAGCATTAGGAAATCCCATCCCCCGTGTTCCGCAAAATTTAGCTGGTACAGAAGAAGAAGTTAGAAATATCGCTCAATTATTCCCCGGAAGTTCCGCCTATATCGGCAATGCCGCCACCCTCGACCAATTCAAAACTCAAGCACCCCGCTTTCCTTTTTTACACCTAGCAACTCACGGCTGTTTCCAACAGGGAGGCTGTCAACAATTGGGCATGGAGGAAAATACACTGCTATTTGCTGACAGCCAATTCAATATTCGCGATGCGGCGTTATTAGGATTGCAAAACACCAGACTCCTCACCTTAAGCGCGTGTCAAACTGCTATGCAAGCGAATTCTAACGGTGAAGAAATATCGGGAGTTGCCTATGTATTTGAGCGTGCGGGCGCACAAGCGGTGATGGCGAGTTTGTGGAGTGTTGATGATTCAGCTACTAAAGATTTGATGGTTGAATTTTATCAAAATATCAATAGAGGGATGAGTAAAAATGAAGCTTTGCGGCAAGCTAAGTTGAGTCAAATTGCTCGCCATCCGTTTTATTGGTCGCCGTTTATTTTAATTGGCGATGCGCGGTAGAATGGGTAGTAGATTGTTGTCAACAACCAGGTCAAATCCGCAGTCCGGCGGGGATTAAAACTGATCCCCCCTAGCCCCCCTTAAGAAGGGGGGGACAAGAGCATTCAAAGTCCCCCTTCTTAAGGGATAAGAGCATTCAAAGTCCCCCTTCTTAAGGGATAAGAGCATTCAAAGTCCCCCTTCTTAAGGGGGATTTAGGGGGATCTAGACTTCGATACAAACGAGAGATACAGAATAAATACTGTTGTCCCCCGATCGCACATTCCCAGCTAAACTCTCCCCCACAAAGCCAAGCCGCCGCCCCTTCCCCTAGCCGCAATTATCCCATCTTCTACCAGAAAATATGCAAAAAATGCCTGCTTCCCCACACTCAAACTAAAAAATTCCGCCTCCCGCGCTTCTCCACCGCGAATAAATCCTTGATACACAGTTTTACCCAACAATTTCACCGTAATTCTGGTAAAATCAAAAGCTAAAATATTTTTATTAACCAAAAACTTAGTCGGCCCCGAAAGAGTTAGTTTGATCGCCCCAACTTGCACCGAATTCTCCACCCTGCCGGTTTCGCTAGGCGCTTCCCCTTCAGCCACAGGTTCGGGCAAATAAGCAATTTGAATTTTCGCAATCCACTCAGGGATATAACGTCCCGCACCCAAGACAATCCCCGCTTTTTGTCGAGTCTTTTTGGTGCCGGTGATAAAGCAGAGTTGCCACTTGCCGATTAATTGCTCGAAAGAATAGCGAATTTTGGTTTTTTTCGCGCTTTTCTCAGCTTCTAGGAGGGCGGCAACTACGGCGTTAGAAGATGGTTTAGAATTAGATTTAGCGGCTTGTTCTAGAATAGATATATTTTCCATTTAATATACAAACCAGTTTTATTGTTGGTAACAGAGATAATATTAACTGATGTAGCGGAGAAAAACATGGTTCCGATCGCCCCCACAGACACAGAAATCATCGTCATCGGCAGCGGAATAGGCGGCTTGACTTGCGCTGCAATGCTTGCCCGCTATGGCTTTGAGGTTGTGGTTTGCGAAAGCCATTCGATCGCGGGCGGGGCCGCACACGGTTTTGAACGCGACGGATTTAGCTTCGACTCCGGGCCCTCCCTGTACTCAGGATTATCCTACAGCCCGTCAGCCAATCCGCTGCGGCAAGTTTTGGATGCGATCGGCGAAAAACTCCCCTGCATCACCTACGATACCTGGGGTTGCTGTTTGCCAGAAGGCGATTTCGACACATCCGTCGGTGCGAGTCAATTTAGCGAAGTGCTCGCACGACTGCGCGGCGCGGCAGCAGTCGCCGAATGGCAGCAACTCCAGCGCATCATGGAACCCTACGCCAAAGCTGCCATAGCCTTGCCCTCCCTGGCTTTGCGCTTCGATTTGGGCGCTGTTTTTACCCTCGGCCAATTTGCGCCGGCTTTCCTGCAAAGTGCTGGCGAGGCGATCGCACTTGCAGGCCCTTTCAGCAAAATAATGGACAAAAATGTCAAAGATCCGTTTGTCCGAAATTGGCTGAATTTGTTGTGTTTCCTGCTGTCTGGACTTCCCGCCGACGGAACGATCGCAGCCGAAGTCGCTTTCATGTTCGCCGACTGGTATCGCCCCAATGCAGTTTTGGACTATCCGATCGGCGGTAGTGCAGCTTTGGTAAATGCCCTGGTACGCGGTTTAGAGCGCCACGGAGGGCAGTTGCTGCTAAATTCCCACGTTGCAGAAGTTTTGGTGGAAAACAACCGGGCTGCGGGCGTGCGGCTGCGATCGGGCAAAATTATTCGATCGCACAAAGCCGTCGTCTCCAACGCTTCCGTTTGGGATACCCTGAAACTGTTGCCTGAAACCTCTGTCCCGCAAAGGTTTCGGCAACAGAGGCAGGCCACGCCCGAGTGCGACAGCTTCATGCACCTGCATCTGGGAATTGATGCTGCCGGAGTGCGATCGGACTTGGCTTGTCACTACATCTTCGTCAAAGACTGGGAAATGGGCGTTTCGGCCCCTCAGAACGTCGTTCTCGTCTCGATTCCCTCCCTGCTCGACCCCGACCTCGCGCCTCCGGGAAAGCACGTCATTCACGCATATACCCCCGGAAACGAGCCTTACGATTTGTGGCAAAAGCTCGATCGCACCAGCGAAGAGTACAAGCTGCAAAAACAAGCGCGCGCCGAGGTAATGTGGTTCGCCTTAGAGAGAATTATCCCCAATATTCGATCGCGCGCAGAAGTCGCCTTAGTTGGGACACCCCTAACCCACGAACGATTTTTGCGGCGCCATCGCGGTTCCTACGGGCCCGGAATTCGGGCGGGTAGCGGCTTGTTTCCCGGGCCGACAACACCTTTAGCGGGGCTGTTTTGCTGCGGAGATTCGACGTTTCCGGGAATTGGTTTGCCCGCTGTTGCTGCTAGCGGTGCGATCGCCGCCAATACGATCGCACCTTTGTACAAACATTTAGAATTGATTCGGGAAGTTATTAGTTAGTTGTTATATAGCCTTTCTCAGTAACATGAGGTGCTCTCGCGGCCAAACAGGGCATTGGGCATTGGCCAAACAGGGCATTGGGCATTGGCCAAACAGGGCATTGGGCATTGGCCAAACAGGGCATGGGGCATTGGCCAAACAGGGCATGGGGCATTGGGCATAAGCTGTTCTGCATTTAAATTGTCTGTCAAAAAACAATCTAACTCTTGTGGGGAGTAGGGGTTGGGCGTCCCGCCCGCCCTGAATATGCAATTTAAAGGCGCGACAGCTTAGGATTCGCCCCATACCTCACAACGCTTGAGAACCGCTATATCGATTCCGATTGCACCGGAATGCTTGTTGACTAATGACTAGTGACTAATGACTAATGACTAATGACTAATGACTAATGACTAATGACTAATGACTAATGACTAATGACTAATGACTAATGATATCATTTCGCCGCAGCCGGAAGTGATATTATTAGACATCTCCCATAATTATTGTGGAACAGGCATCCTGCCTGTTCAAAACCTGCTTTTTAGCAGATGTTTATTAGTTATTTGTTATATCAAATCCGCCCTTCATCGTCCTGTATTCATCTCTCTGTTCTCTTCCTCTGCGTTCTCTGCGTTCTCTGCGGTTTAATCATTCCAATGCAACCGTAATAGATATTATTTCTTAACGGAATTATGGAAGCGCTTTCATAGCGAAGGACGCGAAGCAAGAGTAAACAATAATTTATATACAGCCGTTCTCAATCTTGGTGAGGTATGCCCTATGCCCTATGCCCGATGCCCGATGCCCGATGCCCTATGCCCGCTTACCAAGCGTCCACCTCATGTTACTGAGAAAGGGTATAGTTAGTAAAATGTGACCGATATCTGTCAGCATAGAAATAGATACTTCGATCGCAAAGAGGCCACCGTGCAACCCGTAGACTTTACAACTTTAATCGCAGCTTGCAGCGAACTGCGAGCCCAATGGCTGCCAGCGCGCTTAGAACAAGTCTACCAGCGCGATCGATTCACCGTGTCCCTAGCCCTCCGCACCATGAAAGGACGTGGCTGGATTGACCTTTCCTGGCATCCTGTGGCCGCC
Organism: Microcoleus sp. B13-B6; assembly: GCF_036705405.1. Classification (NCBI taxonomy): domain Bacteria; kingdom Bacillati; phylum Cyanobacteriota; class Cyanophyceae; order Oscillatoriales; family Microcoleaceae; genus Microcoleus; species Microcoleus sp. B13-B6. The sequence continues at coordinate 12,170 of NZ_JAUBUJ010000133.1, read as the reverse complement.
CGCATCTGCGTCGGCGACCCCCCGCCCCGCATTCCCGACACCTTCACCTTCAGCGAACAACTGCGGCACCAACTCAGCGGTTTAGCCTTAGTTTCCATCGCCCCTGTTTCATCCTGGGAAAGAGTCATCGACTTGCAATTCGCCAAACGCCCCGGAGAACCAGCCCTCTGGCACTTGTACGCCGAAATCATGGGCAAGTACAGCAACGTCATCCTCACCGCCCAAGACAACCTCGTTGTCACCTGCGCCCACCAAGTCAGCGCCAAACAGTCCACCGTCCGTCCCATCCAAACCGGTCAACCCTACGAAATGCCCCCGTCTTTGACCGATGCAGTGCCTAGTCTGAGCGAATCTCAAAACCGCTGGCAATCACGAATTAGCCTGGTTCCTGGACAATTAAAGGGCAATCTGTTGAAGAATTACCGAGGGATGAGTAAAGCCTTAGTTTTGTCAATGATTCGATCGGCTTCTTTAGACCCCGAACAATCCACCGACAGCCTCAATCCCGACGAATGGCAGCAACTATTCCAGCGCTGGCTATACTGGCTGCAATGCCTAGAAAACTCCAAATTTCACCCAAGTTTTACCCCCGAAGGCTACACCGTCATCGATTGGCCCGCACCAGAAAATCACAATGTAGGGGCGGTGCCCCCGTGCCCGCCCTCTGATTCTTCCATCTCTTCCGTTCAAGAAATACTTAACAGCTACTACACAGGCGAAATCAATCAAGAAGTATTCGCCCAACTGCGGCATCAGCTTACCCAAAAACTCAACAACGTCCTCGCAAAACTGCGCCTCAAAGCCAACACATTTAAAGAACGCTTGCAGCAATCCGCAGACGCAGACACCCACAAATCCCAAGCCGACTTGCTGATGGCAAATTTGCAGCATTGGGAACCAGGAATGAAATCGATTTCTCTCCCCGACTTTGAAACCGAGAAACCAGTTATCATTTCCCTAAACCCGGAAAAAAACGCCGTTCAAAACGCTCAAGCCCTCTACAAAAAACACCAAAAACTTAAAAGAGCCCGCATTGCAGTAGAACCTTTGTTAGCCGCCGTACAAGAAGAAATCGACTATTTAGAACAAGTTGAAGTCGCACTTTCGGTATTAGAAACCTACCGCAACACCCAAGATTTGCAAACCCTCGCCGAAATCCGCGAAGAACTGATCCAGCAAAAATATCTAGACGTACCAGATTACCGCAGTACCGACAAAAATGCTGCGATCGAATTTCACCGCTACCAAACCCCCAGCGGCTTTGAATTATTAATCGGGCGCAACAATCGCCAAAACGACCAACTCACTTTTCGCACCGCCAACGACTACGACTTGTGGTTCCACACCCTAGAGATTCCCGGAAGTCACGCTTTGCTGCGTCTCAAACCCGGTACTGTGGCTGAAGAAACCGATTTGCAATTTGCCGCCGACATGACTGCTTACTATAGTCGCGCCCGCCATAGCGAACAAGTCCCCGTGGTTTATACAGAACCGAAATATGTATACAAGCCGAAAGGTGCTAAACCGGGTATGGTTGTATACAAGCAGGAGCGAATTGTCTGGGGTCGGCCGCAGCAAGCTCCGGCATAGGTTATACAAAGTGAGTAAAAGGGGCGATCGGCGTTTTTAGGCAAAATTACAGGTTTGGTAGCGATAGACCTAGGCAGGAGCCGGGTTTTTGAAGCCGGGTTTGATTATACAAAGTGACCGAGAGTGCGATCGCCCTCAAAATTAATATTCGCCTGTAATGTAAAGTATTATTACAAAAAATTAAATTTTGTTGTTATAATACCCCTTAAGAGAGATGATATTTCTTTGAGAACCCGCTGCAAAGAAACGTGCAACTTGGGTTTCCTCACTGTGAGAAAAACACTGTGGGAACACAACGGATTTAACTATTTGTGCAGACCAGCTTTAGCTAAAGCTGGTCGTTTCTGTTTAAACATTAAACCCCAGCTCGGACAATTTTAGATTGGCGATTTTAGACTTTAGATTAAAACTGCCAATCTAAAATCTAAAATCTAAAATCTAAAATCGGTGTGGGCTGCTCCTAGAAAGTAAACGTCGTTCTAACAACCCCAATCACCAAATCAGAATTATTCTTATTGTGGTCAGGAGCAGTCAGCCAAATCAGGCCAGGAGTGATAGAAATATTATCGCTCAACTTAAACTGATAAAAACCCTCAACGTGCAGCGAAGTATCCTTATCTTCCGGCAAAGTCCGATTAGTAGAACTCGTCACCCGCGGTTCCATACCTACCACAATCCCCGCCACATTTCCTTCTTTCAACAAATCGGGAAAAGCCAAAGTAACGGCCCAGTTCCAGATTTTTTGATCCCCCCGCTGCACAGAACCCGTAGGAGTAGCCAAGTTCGATAAAATGCGCTGATTAGTGTAACCCGCCCAACCGCCAATTGCAAATCCCCGGTTCAACCGCCACGAAGCTTGCGCGCCGTAGGAATTGCTAGAAACTGGCAGATTGCTATCGCTGTCGAGCCCGAAGGAACCGAGACGCGCCGGGAAATTAGAAGCATTGCTGCCGGTACCAGTAACGAAGTTGTAGGAATTAACGTAAGTTAAACCTAAAGCCATGCTGTCGCTCGGTTTGAAAGTCAACTGAGCCAAACCGCCGTAAGAACCGTTGAACAAACCATTTCCCCGTGTCGGGTTCGCGGCGTTGCCGGCCAAATATCCCAAACTCAGCTCAAGTTTTTCCCCAAACTGATGCCGCAGAGCGATGCCAGAACCACCAGTCAAATAGTAAATCGGGTTGCGAGTACCGAAGTTAGAAAGAGCACCATAGCTGCCGTCTCCATCAAAGTAAGGGTTGACAGTGTTGGTAAAATCGTCAGCAGCGCCGGCATTAGCTTCGAGAATTACAGTCGTGCTTTTGCCGAGAGGGAATTGGTAAAGCAGCGCATCTAAACCTACAGTATTGCTAGCCTCGCCAAAAGGCCCAGCATTAAACCGCAATTCCCCTTCAGCGGTTTTGGTATTATTAGTAGAAAAAGAACCCAAATTTAAAACTTGCAATCGAGTTCTCAGCAAATCTTCACCAGAGAAACTCGTGTCGAAATTGATCCGAACCCTGCTGCCAAAAGCCGTGGATTTATCAGCGTCGCGGCCCTCGGCATCCTCTCCCCTGGCGATACCCGCCAAACCAAATATCACTTCGCCGTTGAGTTTAGTCGTAGTTGAAAACTGATTTGCTTCTAATTCAGAGGCGCGCGCTTCCAAAGCATCGACGCGGCCGCGCAAAGTTGCCAATTCCGCCGCAAATTCTTCTTGCAACCTTTGCACAGAAGCCAAATCTTCTCGCGTCGCCAGATTTCTCGAACCGCCTTGAATCAGCTCGCTAACTTTATCCAAACACGCATTTAAACCTGCGGCAAACTCGTAGCGAGTCATCGCCCGGTTGCCGCGAAAAGTGCCGTCAGGATAGCCAGCTATGCACCCGTAGCGCTCTACTAGAGATTGCAAAGCTTGGAAAGCCCAATCGGTTGGTCGAACGTCGGAAAGTTGCGACACAGATGTTACTTGGCCGGCCGCATTTTCGCTGCTACTGTCTTCGGCGCTGTATTGGTTTATTTGTTCTATAACATTCGATTGTGCTTGAGGTTGGGCACTTGGCTCAGTTGATTGGGCAATCGGCTCTTGGGCGTTTAAATTAGCCAGTGGGGCGGCGAGTTGCGTTTCGCTTAAGTTTGCGGGCGCGACTGCGGGGATTGGCTCCGCGACGGGTTGTTCGGCACTTAAATTTGCGGGCGCGACTGCGGGTTTGGTTTCGCTTAAATTTGCTGCAACTGCGTTTTCCGGTGCTTTTGCCTGTTCGGCAACTGGGACACTCAAATCGTTAGTGAAGCCCTCGTAGAGGTTCGCACTTTCTTTCTCAATAGTTTCAATAGTTGATGGGCGAGCTACTGAGAGGGGCTCGGCCGTCTCAGGCTTTGCCACCTCGGTTGCAGCACCTGCTAATTGCAGATTAGCTGGAGCTGCAGCGCCAATTTCTAGAGGTTGCTCTGCTGCTAGGGCTGTCGAAGCTACGACTAAACTTGCTGCCAATACAGCGGGACTAACTAAAAGTCCCTTCCACAAAAATTTGGACATTTTTTCCTCACACCACATTACGGCCGATCGCCCGTTCCGAAGATTTAGCCGATCGCAAATCACCTTTAGTATTGAGCCTAATAGTATTTATTGTCAACAATCTGGGAAATCACTGCCGGAGAGTGCAGTTTTGCTGTGGCTGATTTCACAAAAAGCCCGTTTATTCCGAAAATCCTTGGTTTGAGGGCTAGATGTGTAGGTAGAAACCCGGTTGATGCCTGGATATTGCGTAAGTGATCCCTCAGTAAGATTAATATTGACAGAACTGGCGCTAACACATCGTTCGATCGGCTACAAATACAAGTGAAAAAACTCAAATACGCCCTAGTTCACGAATGGTTGACGCCCTTAGCTACTGGCGGTTCAGAACTCGTAGTACAGGAAATCCTCAAACACGTAGACGAGGCAGATGTCTATGCCCTCATCGACTTTGAATCAACCAATCCCGAAAGCTATCTTTTCGGGCGACAGATTGGCACAACATTTTTGCAGCACTTTCCCAAGGCCCGCAGCGGCGTCCAAAAATATTTGCCATTTCTGCCGATCGCGATCGAACAACTAGACCTGCGAGAATACGACATCATCCTCTCATCATCCCACGCCGTCGCCAAAGGCATCCTCAGCAGTCCCCAGCAAATGCACGTCTGCTACTGCCACACACCCATGCGCTACGCTTGGGACTTAACTTTTGACTATTTGCGTAGCAGCAAAGCCGGACGGGGCATCCAGGGTCTGCTGACGCGATATTTGTTGCATCGACTGCGGCAGTGGGACGTAATTTCCGCCAATCGCGTTGATTATTTCATCGCTAACTCTCAACACACTGCGCGCCGAATTTGGCGGTGCTACCGACGGCGGGCCGAGGTGATTTATCCGCCGGTAAATATCGATCGATTTTCCTTGATGCGGCAAAAACAAGACTTTTACGTCACAGTTTGTCGGTTGGTAAGTTACAAAAACGTAAGTGCGATCGTCCAAGCATTCAATCAACTAGGGCATACTCTCATTGTCATCGGCACCGGGCCAGAATTAGAAATGATTCGGCAAATCGCCAAACCCAACGTGCAAGTGCTCGGCTGGCAGCCCGCCTCCATCGTTGAAAAATACATGGCAGAGGCGAAAGCCTTTGTCTATGCAGCTTGCGAAGATTTTGGCATAGCTTTGGTAGAGGCTCAAGCTTGCGGAACACCGGTAATTTCCTATGCAGCAGGGGGCGCTTTGGAGACAGTGCTCGACATTCGCCAACACCCAGAGACTGGGACTGGTTTATTTTTTTCCTCCCAAACCGCAGCCGCATTAGTCGAAGCTGTCGAGGAATTTGAGCAGTTGCAAGGCAAATTTGAGCCAGAAATCAGCAGGTTGCGCGCTGAACAGTTTGCCCCCGATGTCTTTGGGCAGCGCTATCTAGCTTTTGTGGAACGCTGCTATCAGGAATTTCAATCCCGTGATTTTACCGAGTCTGGGGCTTGAGGGTGCCAGAGCCCGATAGCGGGACAATCTTCCTTCTGCCTTTGTATAAGTGCCTTCAGAAGACCTCTGTATCGGTGCCTTGTGCCTTATTCCTGGTGCGTTGAGAAGCCCTCTTCCTTCTTCCTTCTGCCTTTTGAAGCCTTCTGAAGGCAGAAAATTGAGTATTGGCAACATAATTGAGAGAACAAAGCGTCTTGAGGCTTTATGATCAGGACTGTGTGTGGTGTGAAGTGAAGGAGTAAGATGACTGCCGACAGCCAACTAATCTCCGGCAAGGTAATTCGAGCGATCGCAAGACGCGGTTTTGGGTCTGTCCTGCAAGGAGATAGACGCATAAGTCGTTCTCTACAGAGCCTCGACGGAGAACTTTTCAAGCGGTTATTTGACATCCTGTTTTCCTTATCGGTTCTGATCCTGTTTGCTCCGGTTTACCTGCTTTTGGCTTTCTTAATCGCCTTAAGCTCGCCCGGCCCTATTTTTTACGTACAGGAACGAGTAGGCAAAAACCGTAAAAGGTTTTATTGCCTGAAATTCAGAACGATGGTGGAAAATGCGGACGATATATTGCTGGAAATCATGGAAAATTCTCCGCATTTGCGTCAAGAGTTTGAGGACAATTTCAAGCTGAAACAAGACCCTCGAATTACCTGGATTGGAAGATTTTTACGAATGACCAGTTTAGACGAGTTTCCCCAGTTTTGGAATGTTTTAAAAGGAGATATGAGCGTCGTCGGGCCGAGACCTTTAGTTGAAGAAGAACTGCCGAGATACGGCAATCACATCAACAAAATTCTCACCATAAGACCTGGAATTACAGGCTTGTGGCAAGTGTCCGGTCGCAACGACATTCCCTATCCCCGCCGAGTCCAAATCGACCTCTATTACGCAAATGACAAAAACCTTTGGATGGATATGTGGATTGTTTTCAAAACAATTGGAGTTGTGATTTTTCCCAAAAATAACGGCGCATACTAATTTTTGTCCGCAGTCAGCAATCGGTAGTTAGTTTTATTTGTTACTGACCACTGATGCTGACTACTGACAATCAGCGACAAACTCTTTGTCAAAACTAAACAGTTCCTGGATGCCGATCGAATAATTGTGTGCTTAACTAAAGGGGCAAATACTTAAATAAACCTACCTCTTCTTCATCTAGAAAGATCAGTTCTTCTAGAGAGACTACTTTAGGTTTAGGTGTTAAACTTAACTCTATAACCTTTGGCTTAAGGGGGATAGCCTACTTATCTTGGGATAGCCCACTACCCAACAGCGTAGGAAGTAAACTTCAACTGGCTTTAGGTAACTAAAGTTAAGTTTGAGTAAGTTTTATAAAGCAGTTTGAGAATACGGCCGGCAGGGAGCAACAGCCTCTGCCAAAAAATTTATTGTGAATTAACACAGCCTGTCAAAGGAAAATCAGATGACGCAACGCAAGCGAGCGCTAATAACAGGTATTACAGGTCAAGACGGCTCCTACTTGAGCGAATTACTGTTAGAGAAAGGATATGAAGTTCACGGCATTATCCGGCGCAGTTCTAGTTTCAATACCGATCGAATTGACCACATCTATGTCGATCCTCACAGCGAGGGTGCGCGCCTGTTTCTACACTACGGCGACTTGACGGACGGCACCACTCTGCGCCGGATATTGGAAGAAGTTCAGCCGGTAGAAATTTATAACTTAGGGGCTCAATCTCACGTTCGAGTCAGTTTTGACTCGCCGGAATATACGGTGGACACAGTAGGGATGGGAGTATTGCGGCTGCTAGAAGCAATTCGGGACTATCAGCACCGCACCGGCATAGAAGTGCGGTTCTATCAAGCAGGTTCTTCGGAAATGTTTGGTTTGGTACAGGAAGTTCCGCAGAAGGAAACAACTCCTTTTTATCCCAGAAGTCCTTACGCCTGCGCCAAAGTTTACGGTCACTGGCAAACAATAAATTATCGCGAATCTTACGGACTTTTTGCCTGCAACGGCATCTTGTTCAATCACGAATCTCCCCGCCGTGGCGAAACTTTTGTAACTCGCAAAATTACTCGCGCCGTGGCCAGAATAGTCGCCGGCAAGCAGAAAAAGATTTACTTGGGCAATCTCGATTCCAAGCGGGACTGGGGCTATGCTAAAGACTACGTGCGGGCGATGTGGCTGATGCTGCAACAAGACAAGCCTGACGATTATGTCATTGCTACCAACGAGACCCATTCCATTAAGGAATTTCTCGATTTGGCTTTTACTTACGTCAATTTAGATTGGCAAAAATATGTGGAGTTTGACGAACGCTACTTGCGTCCTGCAGAAGTCGAACTGTTGATAGGCGATTCGACTAAGGCGCGCCAGCAATTAGATTGGGAACCTTCTGTAACTTTTCAGGAGTTAGTACATTTAATGGTAGATGCTGACATGAAAGCTTTAGACGAGCAAGGTCGGGGTTCGGGCAACGGATTTGATTAAGTCGCTAAATCAAGCCGTCAGTGCGAACAATTTGTAGGGGTAGGGCCCCGTGTCTACCCCTTTGGCGAAAGGCGCGCCCCGGAGGATTGCCCCTGCAAACACTTCACAACTGATGAGAGGGTTGTTACAGCTATAGCCTTTCTCAGTAACATGAGGTGCTCTGGCGGGCATAGGGCATAGGGCATAGGGTATAGGGCATAGGGCATAGGGCATAGGGCATAGGGCATAGGGCATAGGGCATAGGGCATAGGGCATAGGGCATAGGACTAGCCCCCATACCTCACCACGCTTGAGAACCGCTATATTAGCGCGATCGGCATTCAAAGAACCCGCTTAATTGCTCCCAAAATTTTCGGAGGTGCGGGCTAATAAAAACATTAAAATGATAGTTGAGGACTCGCTACTAATAAATCTAACTTTCGGGTGTGCACGGACCAGTCCCTATCTGCCGCAGCTAAAACAGATTTGTGGGCAACCTCGTCCTGTAGCTGAAAGCTTTTTTTGCTAAAGCAACAATTTTAGAATTGAAATTGTCGATCGACCTTTATTCAAAATCCCGAGGCTAAAATTATGACCAGCTTGGATTTAAGCAACAAACGCATTCTAGTCACGGGCGGCGCCGGTTTCTTGGGCCGTCAGGTAATCGACCAGCTAGTGAAAGCAGGGGCCGATGCTGATAAAATTTCAGTAACTCGATCGCGCGACTGCGACCTCCGCGTTATGGAAAACTGCAAGCGCGCCGCCGACCAACAAGATATCATCATTCACCTCGCCGCCCACGTCGGCGGCATCGGTTTAAACCTAGTCAAACCCGCTGAATTATTTTACGACAATTTGATGATGGGCGCGCAACTAATCCACGCCGCCTACGAAGCAGGAGTCGAAAAATTTGTCTGCGTCGGCACCATTTGCGCTTATCCCAACTTGACCCCAGTTCCTTTCAAAGAAGATGACCTCTGGAACGGCTATCCAGAGGTAACTAACGCCCCTTACGGAATTGCCAAAAAAGCTTTATTAGTGCAACTGCAATCCTACCGCCAGCAATACGGATTCAACGGTATCTACTTGCTACCAGTAAATCTGTACGGCCCGGAAGATAACTTTGATCCGAAAAGTTCCCACGTTATCCCCGCATTAATTCGCAAAGTCTACGAAGCCCAAGAAAGGGGAGACAAAACACTGCCAGTTTGGGGCGATGGCAGCCCTAGCCGCGAGTTTTTGTATTCCACAGATGCCGCGCGGGGAATTGTGATGGCGGCTCAATCTTACAGTGAATCTGACCCGGTTAATTTGGGAACGAATAGCGAAGTTAAAATTCGCGATTTAGTGGAAACGATTTGCGAATTGATGGGATTTGAAGGAGAAATTGTTTGGGAAACAGACAAACCGAACGGTCAGCCGCGCCGCTGTTTGGATACCCAAAGGGCTAAGGAAAAGTTTGGTTTTGTTGCGGAGGTGAAGTTTAAGGAAGGGTTAAAAAATACGATTGAGTGGTATCGAAAACACGCAGCGTAAGTGTGAAAAACCCGGTTTCTTGAATAAACCGGGTTTTTTTAGGAATAATACTAAATGCGGGTGAGAAACCTCATTTATAATATTCGGCGGTGGCCAGCTATCCTACACAAACCAGTCCGCCTTTTGGCACTAAGAAATTATACAAATTTGGGTGATAATTCACTGACAATAGTCGGCAGCAGTGCCGTGTCCCTACTGCTGTGTCCTGTATTTCATCCGAGTGAAAACTGCTATAATACAAATACCTCGACTGAAATCATCGAAAACAGAAATTTGGGAAAGCCAATGATTGCCGATCGCACCCACAATTATATCTCACCGGAAGAGTATCTGAAGTTAGAAGAACTCAGTCAGCTCAAACACGAGTATATTCAGGGCGAAACCTATGTAATGGCTGGTGCAAGTGATGCTCATGTGACAGTTGCCGGCAACTTATTTGCACTTTTGAGAAATCACGTGCGAGGTAGTGGCTGTCGCGTTTATATGTCCGACATGAAAGCCAGGATTGAATCGAAGAATATTTACTACTATCCTGACGTGATGGTAACGTGCGACGAACGGGACAAATCATCTCAATCTTTTAAAAGATATCCTTGTTTAATTGTCGAGGTGTTGTCTAATGGTACTGAAGGATTCGATCGGGGCGATAAGTTTGCTGACTATCAAGAATTAGAAACGCTGCAAGAGTATGTGTTAATTAGCCAAAAACGTGAGCGGGTAGAGTGTTTTCGCCGTAATGCTGAAGGGTTGTGGGTTTTGTATTCCTATACTCAAGGCAGCGAAATTCACTTGGCTAGCGTAAATTTTCGCACAGGTATTGATGCTATCTATGAGGATGTAATCTTTACTAAGGAAGATTCAGAAGCAGATAGTGATGAACTGCGCTCTAGGGGATAAATGGAAAGTGCGATCGCGCCTCAGTTAAGGAAGGGCGATCGCACTTGGGGATGTGATTTAAACAATGGCCATCGCCTAGTTAAAACTACCCGTTCAATACCTCGTTTTATTGGGTTTGGGTTGTTTGCCACGAGAACCGCTGGTTTTTTTTACAAACATTCTCCCTGGGTATCCCAAGGAATGTTGGCGAAAAAAACCCTGAGTTTCTCCAGATTTATGATAATCTGTTCAATTCGTTCTTTTGACTGGGTATCAGTTGAAGTAATTTCGTGCAGATGCTTGAGATACTGTTTGCATTTTGCTTCAACTGCGTCGGCACCTTGATCAAAGGCTGTGGCTGTCTCTTGCCAATACTGGTCGATTCCTGCTAGGAATTTATTAACAACACCCTGTTTTGTTAAGTGTTTGTGAATTTCTTTTGCTAACCGCTTCTGCCAAGCTTCCCCAAATAAATTCCACACCAAAGAAGCAAATCCAGCAGCTAAACCGATCCCTAGAACTATTGGGCCACCAATCGCACTTACGAAAGAAATTACTGCTGCCGTGCCACCGGTAGTAGCACCAAAAAGTGCTGACAAAAGACTGACTAATTTCCCTACTAAGATATAGCCGCCAAGGTTGCCAAGACTGGCTGCCCAAGCGGCTAAAGCACCATAAGCACCTAAACCTGCTATCCCACCAAGAAAAGCTCCTTTTGTATCGAAGGGAATAGATACTACTATTCCATCTTTGTTGGGAAGTTTAGGCACTGGGTATTTTTCCAGAAAAGCGTCAATCTCAGCCTTGAGTTTTTCAGAATTGACACTAATTCGATTTTCTACATGAGTTTGCAGCAGATCGACTAAATAACCGGGAGCGTATTCTTGAGCCTCTTTCTTTTTGTCGTATCTCTGGCTAATCATTTTTTCTATGGAATCTACATCAATCTGTTTTTCCGCATAGGTCTGAAATGATTTGCGAGTATCTTTTTCTAAATCATTAATGCATTTGCTCACTTCACTGCGTTTTTGCCACATTTGTCGCTGACGTTCAGGTTCATTCTTCTCCGCTTTCTCAAGCTCTTTTCGATACTCGTCTATTTTGGCAATTGTTGTTTGATATTGCTCAATCGAGTTAGCGTATTCTTGTTTATTGTCATATTTGACCGCATTAATTTCGCGATCGACACGACAGATGACTGTTTTAGGAAGAGTCTCGCGAAGTAGTTGGGTTAAATCATCAAAGAGACGCTGACAGCGATCCGGCCTTTCTGACCAGAAAGTGAAGAAACGCTTTTGCACATCTTCCTTGGTAATATCCTGCTTTGTTAGCTTCCGACGAAACTCTATAGCAGTTTCATCAAGTTCTTTATACAGCCTTGCTGAAGCTTTATTGAGGATTTTGGGCAGCTCATCGTCAGGGATACTGGGATCTGCCTGTGTCGCTACAATAAAGAAATTGCCTAGCCTCGGAAAGTCCTTGCATTCATTCTCTGGGGCCGGCAGCAAACGCAGTAAATTCCGAAGTCGCTCCATATCTTGACCATTGATGTGACCCTTGGCAGGAGAAGCATAAAGCAAGACATTAGCAATCTGGGTGGCACTCTTCGCTTTCTCAACATCCTTTGATACTTCATCTTGTTTATCAGAGTAACCGGGAAGGTCAATCAGGTTAAGCTGTTGCACATTTAAACTGTGATACAATCATTACCCTTATTTTTGATTTTGCGACCCCATTTAATTATTAATT
>NZ_JAUBUJ010000132.1:0-19652 GCF_036705405.1 Microcoleus sp. B13-B6 | reverse complement strand
ATCTCTTGTTTCATCTGTCGAAATAATTCTTAAAGAATTTGGAGATAATTATGTAATTAATTTTGCTTAACTACTTATCAAATCCGTTAGCATCGGAATAGTAAATTCGAGTTAACTGTTGACTGTTGACAGCGAACAGTGAACAGTCAACCGTCAACAGTCAACCTCATTCCGGTGTAACCGGAAATGATATTACCATTATTCGATTAATCCTAACTTGTGTAAGCGCGAACGAATGGCACTAGGCTGTCGCTGAAATCTCTGAGCTAATTCGTCAATTTGTTGACCGCTCGCATATTCTTTCTTCAAATTTTCGTCTTCATCCTGACTCCACTTGACATAAGCTCTGGGATATTTCTGACGAATTTTCTCATTCTGGGTTTTAGGTCGATAACCATTCTTTTGCTCGCCATTCAAACCAGAACCCAACTGTGGGTTAATTTCCCCACCGCGACTAGCTAGCGCCTCTTGTACGCGGTTGGGAATCACAGCAATTTCTTCTGAGAGTTCAGCCAAAGCATTGTCTACTTTTTGCTGAAGTTCTGTTAGCTGCCGCTGCTGCAAATTCCCCCACTGTGGCAGTTCGTTGATAAACTGCTGCAAGTCGAGAATTATTGTTGTCAAAGTTTCGACTTGTTGCAACTCCGGCCGCTGTTTGAATTGGCGGCTGGTTAGTTCGATCTCGCTTTGAATCATTTTAATAGTTTTTTCTAAAATTATTAGTCGCTGGCGCAGGTTCTCAATGGCTGAAATTAGAGAGTGTACGTTTTCTCCAGGCGCAACATTGAGGTTTTCGCGAGATGTTTGAGCAAGTGCTTCGTCTAAAGCCTTTACAGCAATTTGCAATTCCTCGATCGCCCGCTCGGTAGTAGCTGCTTGTTGATTTACGCGATCGAACGTGGCAGCCGTACTTGCTTTAACTTGCCTGTGCAGCTTCTGTCGGTTCACAAAATTCAACACCAACGAAATCACTACAGGCACTTGAGCATAAACGCTCTGCCCCCAAACCAAACTAGCAGCCAATCCCACAGCAGAGGCAGCAATAAAAACCACTTCAGCAGTTTCTAACCAATTGCTCGACTTGGGATTTTGGATTTTGGTTGGTGAATTGGATGATGACATAGCTTAATTGGGAATTGGGAATTGGGAATTGGGCATTGGTCATTGGTCATCAGTCATTGGGAGGCTGTACATCACCGAATTTAAAATTACTATGGTTTTTTTATTGATGCCAATCTACTTAAATATATTAAATCTGCAAAATTAGTCGAGCTAAAGTGAAATAAATCAAGACCCCAAGGACATCAACTGCGGTGGTAATAAAAGGAGCAGACATTAAAGCGGGGTCTAAACCCAAAGAACGAAATAGAAACGGCAGAGCTGAACCGGCAATAGAAGCTAAAATTGCGATCGCAAACAAACTCACTCCCACCGCGAGTGCCACTGCTAAACTCCCTTGCAGAGTGTAAGCCCAGCCCGTGGCTACAGTCCCCAATATAGCTCCTAGCAGCGCTCCTGCCATCCCCTCCCGAACAATTACTTGAAACGGGCCCATTGCTGTAATTTCGTCAGTGTTCAAACCGCGAATTACAACAGTTGAGGACTGAGCTCCGACATTGCCTCCAGTGCCAGTCAGCAACGGAATAAAGGCTGCTAGGGCGACTACTTGGTGCAAAATATCTTCTTGAGCTCGAATAATTGCGCCGGTGACAGTATTAGTTAAAAGCAGAACAAACAGCCACACGACCCTTTTCCGGGCAACAGTGATTAAATCGGTCTGAAAATAATTGTCGCCGCCGGACTGGACGCCACCCAAGGTATAAATATCTTTGGCTGCTTCTTGTTCTAAAATGTCGATCGCGTCGTCAACTGTAATGATGCCGACCAGACGCTGTTCGCGGTCTACAACGGGCACAGCTAAAAAATCGTAACGCTGGATCAGCCTAGCTACTTCTTCTTGATCCGTGTCAGTTTGAACAGAAACTACCTCGCGGGTCATAATTTCGCCGACAGTTTTGTCGAGGGGGGAAGTGACTAAATCCCGCAGAGATAAAATACCTGTCAAGCTGCGTCCGGCGTCGGTGACGTAAAGAGAATAAATTGTTTCGGTAGTTTTAGCCAAAGAGCGAATTCGGTCTAAAGCTTGGGCGACGGTAAAGCTTTCTTTCAGAGAAATGTATTCCGGGGTCATAATCCGACCGGCGGTACTGGCTTCGTAACCCAAAAGTTGAGCCGTAGCTTCCCGTTCCGTCGGGCTCAATTCACCCAACAGGCGACGGACTAATATTGCCGGCAGTTCGTCAAACAGTTTAGCTCGATCGTCCGGGGACATTTTATCTACAATGTCAATGACTTCTTGGCGTTTAAATTTTTCGCAGAGGGACTGCTGAACGCTGGAGTCGAGATATTCGTAGACTGCGATTGCTTCGTCTTTGGAAAGCAAGCGGAAAGCTATTACTTGCATGGTTTCTGGCAGGCCTTCGATAGCTTCAGCTATGTCTGCTTCCTGCACCGGGTGCAAAATCGCTTTTGCTCCTTTAAAGTCTCCTTCTTCCAACAGGGCCCTTAACTGCGATCGAACTAATTCCCGCAGTTCCTTTCGCGCGTAGGTGGGTAGAGAAGACGATTGATAACTTTTTTCTGTCATTGATGACCCTCCTAAACCTGTGCTGCGCGCCTTCCTGAATCCAGTTTAGAGCCTATTGACGCCACTGGTTGCAGTTATACGATTTATACCGGCGGGGTTAGCAACCCAGTTTCTTAGTGGAGGCTTCACCACCAAACCAAGATGTATTCTCGCAACCGTTTTTTTTGGTATGGGGTTTTTTATATTGATTTACTTAAACCAACAATTGATATTTTTCTTGTGCCAAACGGTAAAGTGGCCGCCACACCAAACGGTTAGTCAATACAACCAACAACGACATCACAGAAGTAGCAGCCAACAGCAAAGGAAAATTCCCAGATGCCGTAGCCTGAGAAATAGTTTCTCCCAAACCCTCTGTAGTAACAATTTGACCTTTAAACTGCACGTACTCGCTGACAATACTTGCATTCCAAGCACCGCCAACGGCGGTAATAATTCCTGTGCTCAAGTATGGGAAAATTCCCGGTAAAATCAAAGTCTGCCAGCGCTGGATTAGGGAGAGTTTGTAAACTTGTGCCGCTTCAAACAACTCGGAAGGTATCGATTGAGCGCCGGCAATAACGTTAAACAGCAAATACCACATTGTCCCCAACATCATCAGCGCCACAGAACCAATTTGCAAGCCGCCTCCAGCGTGAATTAAAGCTAGTAGCAATACGGGAAATAAAGCGGTTGCCGGTACAGAAGCTGCTATTTGTACTAATGGCTGCAAAATTTGAGCTAAACGTGGATTTCGACCGATCGCCACTCCGACCGGCACTGTCCACAACAGCGATAAAAATAGCGCGCAAATGACTCGCAAAGCTGTGAAAAATGCACCTCCTATGACTTTTTGCCAGTCAGACAAACTCAACAACCGCAGCAGCAGCACTGCTTCCCAAGTTCCCCAAAGCACAATGACGGCAAACCCACTAACAAATATCCAATTTATCCAATTTCGGATGCGGCTTTTTTGTCGGGGATTTGTTGGTAAATTAGCAGGTGGAAAAGCTCTTACCAAACCGATATCGAAACTATCGCCGATCGGCGATAGACGCGACTTAAAAACCCGCAGCGTCGCCGATCGTCTTAAAAAATCTAACACATTTGATTGCGGTACATTGGTAGCTTCCACGGATTGATATTTAAACTTTTCTACCCAAGCAATCAAAGGCTGCCACACGAAAAACTCTATGGCTATAATCACACCAATTAATACTGCTAAACCCCAGCCGATCGCTCCAAAATTACCTTCATTGGCTGCCTTGCCCAAATAGGAACCGAGTCCGGGCAAATTAAAGTTTTTCTCCCCCAAGGTAAAAGATTCGATCGCAATCAAAAAGAACCAGCCGCCCGCCACTGACATGACGCTGTTCCACACCAGTCCGATCGCACCAGCGGGCAATTCTAACGTCCAGAACGGCTGCCAAGCATTGAGCCGATAAACTTGAGCAGCTTCCTTAAGTTCTCGCGGAATCGCGGAAAGCGACTGATAGAAACTAAAAGTCATATTCCAAGTCATCCCCGTAAATATTAAGATAATCGATGCGAGTTCTACGCCGATTCTTTGACCGGGAAATAAAGTAACTAGCGCTAAAACCACTCCCGGCAAAAAAGATAAAACTGGAATCGACTGCAAAATGTCTAACAAGGGAATTAAAATTTTGGCGGCTAGGGGAAAGCGGTAAGCAGAATAAGCATAAACTAGGGTAAACAGCAGCGATAAAAAATAGGCTGCTACCATGCGTAAGAGACTCTGGGCTGTATAGGCTGGCAAGACATTTAGGGTAGTCTCAATTTTGAAATTAGGGTTGTAGTCACTGCTGAATTGAGAAGCTGTTTGGACAATTACCAAAATTAGAGAGAAGATGGCTAGAATCAGCAAACCGTCTTGCCAAGTCCAAGCTGACCTTTCTAAAGTTTTATTGGCCGGTGTTAAGGGTCTTGTCATAATAATTACTTATTGGGAATGGGGCATCGGGCATCGGGCATGGGGCATGGGTATCGCGCATTGGTTATTGATTATTGGTTATTGTTTATTGGTTATTGGTTATTGCTTATTAGTTATTGCTTATTGGAGGCAGAGCCTCCGGGTATGTATTCCCAGGCAGAGCCTGGGAACAAGACTAAGACTAAGATACCAACAAACAAGACTAAGATACCAACAAATAACGACTAACAAGCAACAAGTAACAAGCAACAACTAACCAATAAAAAATAACAAATAGCAAATAAATACTCAGCTTTATATTCCGATTCTAAGAACATTTCGCCCCCGGGCTCATCATAACTGTATAACTCTGCATAGCGACCCCAGTCAATAGCAGTTTGCAATTGCCGCATTGCTTCTTTGGGACTAAAGTGGGCTTCGAGAATATCCAAAATCAACTCTTCAGAAATGCGGTGATTGCGCTTAGCCTGAAGCATTCGATACATTTGCTGTACGAGGCGAATATTGCTGAGAATTTGGGTGCGAACAATTTGTTTGCGCTGGTCAATTCCGCCGGCAATGAACTGAATGCCAACTGGTGTTAACAGGAGGTCGCCTTCTTGAATTACCAGAAATTCCATTAATTTTGCTGCTTCCACGATCGGCAAAATGTCGTCAACCTCTAACATTAATTCTTGACCGAGGCGGTAGAGATCCTGCTCCTTGCGGTCTTCCAAGAGTTCCAACAGACCTGCGATCGCACCGATTCGCACCTGCGGCAGAGATTGGTATTTAGCGCTTTGAGCGGGTTGAGGTTGAGACACAGTAGCGGCACTTTCAGCAGGTGCTGTTACTGTTTCGTCGCTCAAGTCAGGATTGGTGAGAATTTTGTAAACTTGGTCTACGAGAGCTTGGAATTCGGGAGTTTTACGATCGCGGTAGTGCGGCAAAGTCACCGTTAACTCGGCGCGAATTCGCCCCGGGTTGCGACCCAAGACTATAACGCGATCGGCTAAAATTACCGCTTCCTCAATCCCGTGAGTTACGATTAACACCGCTTTAGTAGGAATCTTCTTTTCCAGCCACAAATCTAATAACTCAAACCGCAAGTTTTCTGCTGTCAGCACGTCTAAAGCTGAAAACGGTTCATCCATGCAAAGCAATTCGGGTTCTACCGCCAAAGCTCTAGCAAATCCCACCCGCTGCCGCATCCCGCCGGAAAGTTCTTTCGGATAAGCATTTTCAAATCCGTCTAAACCGATAATGTCAATCATCCGCAAGGCTTTTTGCCTGCGCGGTTCGGGCAATTCTCCTTTAGCTTTTAAGCCTAATTCTACATTTTCTAGTACCGTCAACCAGGGATAAAGGGCAAAGTTTTGAAATACAATTGCCAATCCAGGATTTAAGCCGACTAAAGGACGATTGTGGTATAGAACTTGACCGGCGGTGGGCGGGATAAGTCCGGCAATCATTCGCATTAATGTTGATTTTCCCGAACCGGAAGGGCCGAGCAAAGCTACTATTTCGCCCGATCGCAAATCTAAATTAATTGGCTCTAAAATAGAGATTGTTTGACCGTTGGGCTGCGAGTAAGCTTTGCTAACGCCTTCTAAGGTAATCAGGCACTCTGTTGCTGTTTTAACTACCACAACTAAACCTCCTCGCTTGTTGTTTAAATTTAGTCAGTAGTCAGTAGTCAGTAGTCCGCAGTCAGTAGTCAGTAGTCAGTAGTCAGTAGTCAGTAGTCAGTAGTTAGTAGTCAGTGGTCAGTAGTCAGTGGTCAGTAGTCAGTAGTCAGTGGTCAGTAGTCAGTAGTCCGCAGTCAGTAGTCAGTAGTCAGTAGTTAGTAGTCAGTAGTCAGTAGTTAGTAGTTAGTAGTTAGTAGTCAGTAGTCAGTAGTTAGTAGTTAGTAGTCAGTAGTCAGTAGTTAGTAGTCCGCAGTCAGTAGTCAGTAGTCAGTAGTCCGCAGTCAGTAGTCCGCAGTCAGTAGTCCGCAGTCAGTAGTCATTAGTTAAAAACTCTGGGAAACTGACAACGGATAACTGCTAATTAATACCAGTTTCGTAAAATAATGCAACGGCAGGTAAGCCCCAAACCATGATGCAATCAGTCATTCTCAATCGAAAATCAAAAATCGAAAATCGAAAATGGTATGACTGGCGAGTATTCAGTCAATTTTCTGTGACAGACGATCGCTTTTTCACCAGCAACAAGACTCGAAAAGCAGCGAGTTGGAGCGCAACTGAAAATATAACCAGCCAAATAATTGAGCTATGGTACAAAATTATCATCGCCCAACTGCCCAGAAATCATGATCGGCCATAGCCTGTGTTAAATATCGCATAGGCGGAACCTTTTTTGTCGGCAGGCACGACTCCAGCTACGGCTGCTTTCAAAATCGATTCCTGGGCTCCCATACCTATACCCCATAAAGTCATTCCTAGCAATCCCCCCTGCCCATTTCCGAACAATACCAATGGGGCAAACAGTGAAGAAAAAATCACTGCCAACATCAGGGTTAAGATGCAGATGCGATCGAACTTGCCTCTCAAAAATCAGGGCTGCGATGGCGTCACTCCCCATCACCCAAGCGTAAAAGAGCGGAATCTGGCTGTCAAATGCGATCGCGCTTCTGTGAAAGTTAGTCGATTTGAGATTTGAGACTTGGGTGTAAGCGCTGAGTCGGAGGATTTGAGATTTGAGATTTACTCCACAGATGAATCTGGGAGGTTGAACTTTCTTCTACAATTTTGAGCTCTCCACCACAAGAGTCGGGGGGTGGTATCCGTTTTTGCACCTCGTCAAAGGTAATGAAGGGAAAATCCCATAGCCAGCCCCAATTAACCCTACAGCAGTATCTAAAGAAACCCAAAACAGCCCCAGCCACCCTTTTTTGATTTCTCAAGCTCCTGCTTCAAAATGGCGCGGATTAAGATAAAATGGCAAAGCTGAGCCGATAACCTAATTGCTTTGCCCGTGCGATCGGCTATCATCAATAACGAAGCTGGCGATCGCGATTGGATAACGTGCAGTTGATCGTCATCGCACTCGATCAATCCCAAAATGTTAACTACGTAAATCCTTTCTTCTTCCGCGTCACGGGTTATATATAGCAATCCTAAATCATTTGTAAAAATATGTAGGGGTAGTGCCCCTGTGCCTACCCCAGTCAAGGCGGGGCAACCGGGCGTGGGTTTTGCCCCTACAAGAATTACACGAATCATTTAGGATTGCTATAGCAATCCTAAATCATTTGTGAATTTTTTACTCCCTCCCCTGGTTCAAGGGGAGGGTTGGGGTGGGGTAAAAAATTTACGACTCCTGCAAGGATTGCTATACACACCAAGAAGTTTTGGGGAAGAATTGGTTTGACAACTTATTACCTTGCTATAGTCAACAGTTAATTAAAACTGTCAACATCATCTGCCAGCAGTGATAGTGAATCCCCTCGCTCCAGCTATGGTTTCTGTTCCAACTGCCAATGTGTAGGGCGGGGATTGAGACCCTCATATCAAATCAAGGAACAGGGAACAGGAAAACCGTTTTATGTAGGAATGGGGATCAAAAGCTGCATCTGAATAGGGTAGAATTATAACAAACTAGATGGGACATTACAAGGTGGGTATTGTGGGATAAAAATTCTCTGCAATCTTAATTGCATTACGGAATGTTTAAACTTGTATCTTTTCCTTAACCATTTTATCTTCTTTACCAAATCTTTATTTTTTTTCTCTAGGGTCTTGTTATGGTTGCTGCAAGCGAGCTTACAGCACTTTGCAACGATAGTGAAATACCCCTTAGTTAAAAAATAGGTATTTATGACACACTGCCCCTGCTGCTCGAATCAAATGCTCCGTCACGTTCGCGAGCATCAAATCTACTGGTTTTGTCGCCACTGTTGGCAAACAATACCTATTTACAATCTGAACATATCTAGCTTATCGCCCTCTCTAAATTTAGTTAGACATCTAGGGATCAAGGAACAACATTCTTTATCGGTATAATTTAACAGTTTTATTTAGGGCTGATAAAGTTTAGAGATTGTCCTAGCGTTAACGGGTTTTCACGCTCAAAACTTTGCTGTGTTGTATAATTAAATTGAAATTATCGCCCACCAACTTGAAGGCAGCTCTATTCAGAGAGCGCTTAATTTATGGCTATCACTCGACTCAACCTGATGATAACCTTATGGCAAAGACCACTTAAACGATTGCTACCTCTTCTGCTTGGTGTGGTGGGTTCTCTTGCTGTTTTATTTACGTGGCAACAGCTAACCCTCAACGGACAAATTCACATTGAGCAGTTAATTCAGCAGGAAGCCAATGCGATTCAGTTACAACTGAGCGAAGAATTATCAACTCGGATGCTGACACTTCGGCAAATGGCGAATCGCTGGGAAGCCAATGGCGGTACACCAAAGGCTCTTTGGGAAGCCGATGCTGAGGCTTATGTAAAGGATTTCTACGGTTATCAGGCGATCGAATTAGTCGATCCATCATTTAAAGTGCGATGGGTTGTGCCACTGGCGGGGAATGAGGCAGTGCAAAACCTAGATCTTAATCGGGAACGGCGTCGCCAAATCACTTTGCAAGTGGCTCGTGATTTGCGTCAACCTATGTTAACTCGCAATGTTTCACTCGTTCAAGGGGGTCAAGGATTTCTAGCAAGTTTTCCTTTATTTGTAGGGGAGCGGTTTGATGGGTTTATTGTCGGAGTTTTTCAGTTTAAAAATCTATTTGAGAGTATTTTAAAAGTGTCCCCTGGGTACAATGTGGCTATATATGATGGCCCGAATTTGATCTACGGTCAAGAGCTGGCATCTCAATATTCACAGCATAAAACAGTGGTAATGAAAGCGTATAGGGCCGAGTGGCGAATAGATGTTTCTCCCACTTTAGATTTAGTAGAAAGGGAGAATTTTTATTTGCCGCAAGTTGTGTTAATTGGGGGCTTAATTTTAATTTGGCTGCTGATGTTGGTCGTGTATCTCGCACAAGTTAGTGTTCGCGAAGTCAATCAATTCAAAAAAGTAAATCGCCAGTTGCAATGGGAAATTCACCAGCGACAACAGGCAGAAATTGCGATCGCTCGACTAGCTGCGATCGTTGAATCTTCGGAAGATGCCATTATCAGCAAAGATTTAGAGGGTGTAGTTACAAGTTGGAATGTAGGAGCCGAAACAATTTTTGGCTATACAGCCGCCGAAATAGTAGGGCAATCAGGGAGAAAACTGATTCCAGCAGACTATCGAGATGAGGAAAACGAAATTATCACCAAAATCCAGCGAGGAGAACGCATCAAACACTACGATACAAAGAGACTGAGGAAAGATGGAACATTAATCGATATCTCGATGAGTGTCTCCCCCATTAAAGACCAAGCAGGGAATATAATTGGAGCCTCAAAGATTGGCAGGAATATTGCTGACCGCAAACAAGCAGAAGCAGCACTACGTGAAAGTGAAGAACGCTGGGAACTTTCTGTACGCGGGAATAATGACGGCATTTGGGATTGGAATGTTCAAACCAATGAGGTCTTCTTTTCTAGTCGTTGGAAGGAAATGCTGGGCTATGAAGACCATGAAATCCAAAACATGCTAGACGAATGGGCGAATCTGGTACATCCCGATGATTTGGGATGGGTGATGCAAGTCATTCAAGATCATTTTGCCAAGAAAACTCCTTTTTATATCACAGAACATCGCCTTCGCTGCAAAGATGGTTCCTACAAATGGATTTTGGATCGCGGTCAGGCGCTTTGGGATGATGCAGGTAACGTAATTCGGATGACTGGCTCTCACACCGACATTACGGAGCGCAAGCAAGCTGAAGTTGCTTTACAGGTCAGCGAAGCCAGATATCGGCAATTGATCGATAACTTAAATGCGGGTTTTGTGATTCATGCGACAGATACCAGCGTCCAATTATGTAATGAAACGGCCGCTGAATTACTAGGGTTTTCAATGGATCAAATGCTGGGAAAAACCGTGAGCGATCCGGCATTGCATTTGGTGCGGGAAGATGGCAGCGTGATGCCCCTAGAGGAATATCCCGTGAATCAGGTTTTATCCACTGGAAGTTCCCTCAAAAATCATGTTTTAGGAATTAAAAAAGAAATTGATAGTTGTGTTTGGGTATTAGTTAATGCCTACCCGGAGTTCGAGCAAAACGGTCAAATCACACAAGTTGTAGTTACGTTTATTGATATAAGCTCGCGCAAAAAAGTAGAGCTGGAAATCCAAAAAACGCGCAATTTCTTACAAGCACTTCTGGATAATTTACCGGTTGCGGTTTTTGTTAAGGAGGCACAGCCTAAACAATTTGGTGTATTTCAGTTTTGGAATAAAACCAGCGAACGGTTATTTGGCATTTCAGCCGAACAAGCGATCGGCAAAACTGGCTATGATTTGTTCCCAACAGAACAGGCTATCTTTTTTGACCAAAAGGATAGAGAAGTTTTTGAAAAAGGTAAGACTGAGGATATTATCGAGGAAGTCATTGACAGTCATAGTCTGGGAAAACGTTGGCTGCATACGGTGGAGATTCCCATTGACGATGAACAGCATCAGTCCCAGTACCTACTTTGTTTTTCAGAAGATATCACCGCTCGCAAACAAGCAGAAGCAGAGCTTAGAGAACTGAGTGAAGTGATGAAAAATGCGCTGTCCGGCATTTCCAAACTGGATGTACAAGGGCGTTACCTCTATGCCAATAAAGCATATTCTGACGTGACAGGCTATCAGCCAGAAGAAATGGTGGGGATGTCTTGGGAAAAAACCGTACATCCCGATGAGTTGAAAAAACTGGTTGCGGCCTATTGGCTGATGGTGCAAGAGGGCAGAGTAGAAGTTGAAACGAAAGGAGTCCGTAAAGACGGTTCTGTTTTTTATAAGCAATTGGTGATGATTTCAACTTACGACGAACAGCATCAATTTTTGGGGCATTACTGCTTCATGAAAGATATTAGCGATCGCAAAAAAGCCGAACTTGCACTAGAAAAGGAACTCTTGCGGAGTAAAACCTTCTTCAACACTTCACTGGACGGTGTTGTTGTCATGGATCGCGTGGGAAAAGTTGTCGAAGCTAGCTGCAGTTTTGCTCAAATGCTGGGCTACACCCTAGAAGAAACCCTAAATCTGAGTGTGTTTGATTGGGATGCTGAATGGACGAAGGAAGAACTACAACTTATACTCCAGAGAGATGAGGTTATTCCGCTGTTTGAGACGCGACATCGCCGCAAGGATGGTTCCGTGTATGACGTGGAAATTAGCTGGAACCGAGTGGAATTAGAAGATGAGATGATGAACTTCTGTATCTGCCGGGATATTAGCGAGCGTAAACGCAACGAAGCCGATCGCCAACAATCCGAAATCGAGTTAAAAATCTCTCAAGCGCGATTTGCCGGAATTTTAGAAATTGCCAGCGATGCGATCATTTCGATCAATACCAATCAGCAAATCACTTTGTTTAACAAGGGAGCTGAACAAATTTTTGGTTACGCGGCTGAGGAAATTTTAGGGAAACCCCTGGCGATGTTGATGCCCTCGCGCTTTGCCGATGCTCACCATCAGCACATCAGCCACTATGCCCATAAGGGAGGCTCTGCAAGGCAAATGGCAGAGCGAGGAGCCATTTTTGGACGACGCAAAGATGGCTCAGAGTTTCCGGCAGAGGCTTCCATTGCCAAGATCGAGATCAACGGTGAAATTATTTTTACTACCTTTCTGCGAGATATTACAGCTCGACAACAGGCAGAGGAAGCTCTGCGCTATCAGAAAGAGATGTTTCAAACAATCGTCGATAATATCCCAGTGATGATTGCTTTATTTGACAGGCAAGGTCAAATCGAATTGCTCAACCCGGAATTTGAAAACATTTTAGGTTGGCCGCTAGAAGATTGGCAGCAAAAAAATATCTTAGCTGAGTGTTATCCTGACCCGGTTTATTGCCAAAATGTCTTAGAACATATGCTATCGGCAACCGGGAAGTGGAAGGATTTCACAACACTGACTGCCACCGGACAGCAGTTAGAGACATCTTGGGCAAACGTGCGGCTTTCTAGCGGGCATTTTTTGGGCATTGGGCAAGATATTAGCGATCGCAAACAAAAAGAACTGACACTGCAGCACGCAATGGAAGTCGCAGAAGAAGCGAACTTGGCAAAAAGTACCTTCCTAGCCAATATGAGCCACGAATTACGCACTCCCCTCAACGTGATTCTAGGATTTGCTCAGGTAATGACCCATGACCCCTCTCTAACTCCAAACCAAAAAGAAGACCTGCAAACAATTCGGCGGAGTGGGGATCACCTCTTGAGTTTGATTAACGATGTGTTGGATCTTTCCAAAATTGAATCGGGACACTTCACCGTTGAAGAAAGCGGATTGGACTTAATTGCGCTACTGCATTCCCTCCGAAATATGTTGGCGGAACGAGCAAGTTCTAAAGGACTTGACCTTTGTTTCGAGATTGCGCCAGAAGTCCCCCAATTTATGCTTGTCGATGCTCAAAAACTGCGTCAGGTTTTGCTCAATCTGCTGAGTAATGCTATCAAATTTACCCATCAGGGAACCATTACTTTGCAAGTCAGCATTGAGGCGAACGGTACAGGGGAATTAGCCACAACTCGGCCGATTCTCCAGTTTGTAGTCGCTGACACAGGTGTAGGGATTGCACCGATCGAACTCAATACCATCTTCGATGCGTTTGTGCAAGCCCAAGCTGGGAAGCTATTGACCGGCGGTACTGGGCTAGGTCTAACCATTAGCCGCAAATTGTTGGAACTCATGGGCGGAGAAATTTCTGTCACCAGCACTCTGGGAGAGGGGAGTACCTTCACTTTTACCCTTCCCGTCAGCCCCATCAGTGGAGTTAATGTTACGCCCGAAGAGAATAATCGCCTCGTGATTGGGCTGGCTCCCGGTCAACCGGATCGTCGCATTTTGGTGGTTGACGATCAAGCAGAAAATCGCTTGCTAATGGTCAGATTACTGACACAATTAGGATTAGAGGTAAAAGAAGCTACCAACGGACAGGAAGGGGTGCAGATTTGGCAAGAATGGCAACCCGACCTAACCTGGATGGACATTCGGATGCCCGTGTTAGATGGATACGAGGCTACGAAGCAAATTCGGGCAATGGAAGACGGACAGAACAGTACCATTATTGCACTTACGGCCCAGGCTTCCCAGAGCGATCGCACCCTAGCCTTGGCTGCTGGCTGCAACGACTACATCAGCAAGCCCTTCCGGGAACAAACCCTATTTCTTAAGATGGCGGAATACCTAGGTTTAGAATATGTATATCTGGAAGAGGAAACAGAAAACGGGGAACGGGGAACAGATTGTTTTCCTTCTTACTTCTGTTCTGTTGCCTCTGGGCTTTCAGATTCCCTCGATCCAACGCTTCTGGCGACATTACCAAAAGAATGGGTGGTTGAGTTGCAAGATGCTGCTTTATGTGGGGATGATGTGGCGATCGTTGAACTGGTAGCTCAACTTTCCTCTGACCTCGCTCAATTGGGTAGTTATGTGACGGAACTCGCCAACCAGTATCAATTTGAGAAAATCCTTAATCTAATTCAAGGTAATTTCCAAATAGGAATTTCTCCATTGGAGTTATAAGCTGTTGTGCAGTTAAAACTGTTTATTCCCCGGAGATCCCCCTAAATCCCCCTGATTGTTGGGGAGTAGGGGTTGACTTTGAGTAAGTTCTTGTCCCCCCCTTAAGAAGGGGGGCTAGGGGGGATCGGGCTTAACTGAACCGTATTGATTTATAAGCTGTTGTGCAGTTAAACGTTTGATTAGGACTAGGGAATTAGGAACAGCTAACAAGAATTAAATTTAATTATTGGTAAATCCTGAAAAAACTGTCCTTAATTTTTATTGATAATTACTGCTCTAAAATGCCTCAGAAAAATCCCAAAATTTTCCAATTCACTCCTTTAAATTTAAAAATTTTAGAGGAATGCAGTGAAGAATCCGTGTATGCTCCCGGTCATATTCAGCCACACGGAATCGTTTTATTGATGCAACGAAACAGCCTCAATATTTTACAAGTCAGTGAAAATGTAGAACAGTTTTTGGGCATTTCTGCCGAAGAATTGCTAGGTCAGCCATTGCCAGAGTTATTGGGTCACGATCGAGTACAAGAAATTGTTAGGTATTTAACTCAAGAACAACTAAACATTCATAAGGGTTTCGATCTAAAAATCCCTCTCAAAGACGGCTCGATTCAAACATATAGAAGCACACTGCATCAGCTACCAGATGAGTTGATTCTGGAGATCGAACCCCAATTGACTATTGAAAATAATCATTCAATCGATTTTTACGATCGTCTGCAAACAGTTATCCTGAACTTTCGCAGTGCGATCGGTCTTTCGGATTTAGCTCAAACCATTGCTAGAGAAGTGAAAGCCATGACCGGGTTCGATCGCGTGATGGTCTATCGCTTTGAAGCCGATGATCATGGGGTGGTGATTGCTGAAGAGAAAGAAAGCTATCTAGAAAGCTACCTGGGATTGCATTACCCGGCGATCGATATTCCCGTACCCGCCCGCCAATTATTTTACAGCAATTGGGTGCGCCAAATTCCCAATATTAATTACACCCCCGCCCGCCTAATTCCCACCAACCATCCCCTAACCAATACACCCCAGGATCTAAGTGCTTGTGTGTTAAGGGGAGTATCTCCCTACCACATTGAATATTTGCAGAATATGGGAGTGGCTGGGACACTGACGATTTCGTTAATTGACGATCGGCGCCTCTGGGGATTAATTGCCTGTCACCATTACAGCCCGCGATTGGTAGATTACGAAACTCGTAAAACCTGTGAATTTTTAGGACAATTTGCCTCGATCGAACTGGTGCATCAGCAAGAGCGAGAATTGAACGTTTACCGATCGCAGGCGAAAACTATTCAGGATCAACTTCAGCAGGCATTCCGGCGAGATTCTAATTTTATCGCACAGGTATTGACCGAAAATGCTTCTCAATTGCTAGATTTAGTTCATGCTCATGGAGCTGCAATTCTGCTCGATGGTCGTCTGACATTGGTAGGTAAAACACCATCTGAAGCTGAGGTTGACGAACTCGTGCAGTGGTTGCTGCAACAGAACAAAGAACGAGTGTTTGCAACAGCTTCTTTGTCTCAGTTTTATCCCCAAGCGAAGCAATTCAAAGATCGAGCTAGCGGTGTTTTAGCAATCTCAATCTTGCTATGCTACGCCAAACAAAAGTCATACCACATCCTTTGGTTCCGACCAGAGCAAATTCAAACAGTAAACTGGGCAGGTAATCCACAGGATGCTGTGTCGATCGACGAAATTGGAAAAATGCACCTGTGTCCCCGCAAATCCTTTGAACTGTGGCAAGAGACAGTGCGGGAGATGTCTTATCCGTGGCAGATTGCAGAGTTAGAAGCTGCTGCCGAAATGAGACATATCCTCATGCTGGCGGTGTTAGAATTTTCGCAAGCTGCCCTAGAACACGCTGCAGAAAGGGCCGCCATCGCCAACCGTGCCAAAAGCCAGTTCCTTGCCAACATGAGCCACGAGCTCAGAACGCCACTCAACGCCATTCTGGGATTTACCCAGCTTATGAACCGCAGCCCCCATATCCCAGAAGAATTTCAAGAGCATTTAGGCATCATTACCCGTAGTGGAGAACACCTGCTGACATTGATCGACGATGTTTTGCAAATGTCTAGGATTGAAGCAGGGCAATTGGTACTGAGTACAAGCTGTTTTAATCTGCATCGACTGCTGGGTTCTATTAACGAGATGTTCACTCTCAAAGCGGGTGAGAAAGGGTTACATCTTAGCAGCGAGTGGGATGCTACTGTCCCCCGTTATGTCTGTGGCGATCAAGCAAAACTTCGCCAAATCTTGATTAATCTGCTTGGGAACGCGCTCAAATTTACAACAACAGGAAGCATAGCCCTGCGGGGACGAGCTTTTTCATCTGATGATATGCCATGCGGTACAAATTGCGATCGCCCCACTAATCCATCCGATATTAAACCCACTATTACCCTGTCTCTCGAAGTTGAGGATACCGGATCTGGCATTTCTCCCTCAGATTTAGAATCAATTTTTGACGCCTTCAGGCAAAGCAATCGCGATCGTCACGATCGAGGAACAGGTTTAGGACTGTCTATCAGTCGTGAGTTTGCGCGTCTGATGGGAGGCGATATCACCGTGCGAAGCACCCTGGATCGAGGATCGACTTTTACCTGCCAAGTCGTTTTGGAACTACCAGAATCCCTTGATTTAGAGGAACCTGAAATTAGCGATCGGATTATCGGGATCGAACCTGGGCAACCTATCTACCGAATTCTAGTAGTAGAAGACGTTCCAGAAAATCGGCAACTGCTGGTGACGCTGCTGGAGTCAGTTGGGTTTGATGTGTGTGCGGTGGAAAATGGGGTAGAGGCGATCGATCGTTGGCAAACATGGCACCCTGACCTGATTTTGATGGACATTCAAATGCCTGTCATGGATGGTTATGAAGCGACGAGACAGATTCGAGCACAAGAGTCATTAGTCATGAGTCATGAGTCATCAGCAGACACGAGAGAGCAAATGACACGCATCATTGCCCTCACTGCCTATGCTTTTGAAGACGATCGCATCGCCAGCCTGCAAGTCGGTTGCGATGACTACATTGCCAAGCCGTTTACTGAAGGCACACTTTTCGACAAAATAGCTCATCACTTGGGCGTCCGCTACTGCTACGCCGAAAAAAATTCACCAGACTCATCAGCTTCGCCACCAAAGATATTTACTCCCGACGTAAAAACCATGCCCACCAAGTGGATTGCAGAAGTTCATGAAGCAGCACTCGATCTTAGTGATAATAAGCTTTATGAACTTATCGCTCAAATTCCCAAGGAGAAACAAGATTTCATCGAGGCGATGACATCTCTGGTCGATAACTTTCAGCTTGAAGCGATCGCAACTCTCACCCAGATTTAGGAAAAAGACCATGACAGCTTTATTCAAACTTGCCGCCCAAACGAATATTCTCATCGTGGATGATACCCCAGACAATTTGCGCCTGTTAGCCAAAATTCTAGAGTCACAGGGCTATATTGTGCGTAAAGCGCTCAACGGCAGAATGGCACTCCAAGGTGTTCATCGCGACCCACCGAGTCTAATTTTACTTGACATCAATATGCCGGAGATGAATGGGTACGAAGTCTGCCAAAAGTTAAAAGCATCGGAAGCGACTGCTCAGATACCGGTTATTTTTATCAGTGCGCTCGAACGACTAGAAAACAAGGTACGAGCCTTTGAACTGGGTGGTGTAGACTATATTACCAAACCCTTTCAAGAGCAGGAAGTGCTGATGCGAGTAAAAAATCAATTACTCATCCAACAGCAACGCCAACAACTGCTCGAACAAAATAAACGTTTAGAACACGAAATCCAAGAACGTCTGAGGGCAGAAGCAGAAGTAAGGCAGCTATCCGTGACCGATCAATTAACTGGATTATATAACCGACGAGGCTTCTTTTTACTAGCCGATCAACAACTAAAAATTGCTCGACGCACACAAACATCCTATTTTATTTTATTCGCTGACTTAGATGGTTTGAAAAAGATTAATGACACTTTCGGACACGAAATGGGAGACAGAGTAATCGTTGACGCAGCTCAAATATTAAAGCAAACCTTTCGTGAGGCGGATATTGTGGCTCGACTGGGAGGAGATGAATTTGCTTTATTTATTCCTAACTTTTCGGGAGATTCATCTACTAATTTCCATGCTCGGCTGCAAGAAAATATAGATCGCTTTAATCAAAAGTCTGAGCGAGCTTATATATCAATAAGCCTGGGTGTGGAGTTTGGGGATTTAAACAATGAAGTTTTATTAGAGCAATTGCTGGCCAAGGCTGACAAACTCATGTACGAGCATAAACGCACCAAACACTGTTTAAATCCTCAACCGTTCTTTTGAGAACAGCGATATCGGAGGGCCATAAGCATTATTTATTAAACGTGAGTTTAACCGAGAAAGAGTAAACTGAAAACAAGATAGGGAAACAGCTTGAAGACTTTAGCCCCTCAGCCGCCAAACACGATTCTCTCCCTGTATTAGGTTAAGGGTGTGTGATATCATGTCCAGTCGAGCGAGATCGATTTTTGTAGGGGCGGGTTTCCCAACAATACCTGCCAATAATTGACAATCTCAAAAACCCGCCCCGACCGGGATATTAGCGTTAATCGATCGGACATGATATGAGATCAAAAAACTTAGTAGGTATTGTCCACAATCCTGAGATCAAATCGAGTGACTGATGCTATATGGGTGGGAGCATCTCATATTGGTAAAAATACTTCTTCTAGCTCCTTCCTTATGCCTCTTTCCTCCTGCCTCCTGCCTCAAAACTCCTGCCTCACAACCTCAAAACTCCCATTTCTAGCTGGGCTGCTTTCATTGAGATGCTCCAGTATGGGTGGAGAGTTTGCCTACAGTTGCATTTATTTCTTAAACTGGTATTATTTGGAAAAAACCGATTTTATCTATTTGCCAATTCGTGCTATAATCACACCTAACTGAACTGCAATTACTCCTAGTATGGCACTGCCGGCCCAGTAAAAAGCGGCGATGCTGTAAGATCGATCGCGCCACAAGACATTCGTCTCTAAACCGTAAGTTGAAAAAGTAGTATAAGCTCCCAAAAAGCCCGTTGCTACCATTAACCGTACTTCCGACGGAATAGTCGGCACTCGTTCAAAAGCGAGGGTGATAAAAAATCCCATAGCCAAGCAACCCGTGATGTTAATAAAAAAAGTTCCGTAGGGAAAAGCCGTCCCGAAACGATTGGCAAACCACAAGGTGATATAATACCGGCTCAAAGCGCCGGCAACCGCACCTAAACTAATTGCGATCGGGTGGCGCAGATTGGGGTATTGCAGCATACAGCTATTCAATATTTGCTACTTGATATAGAGATGGATTTTAGATTCAGCGGACTTATGTAAAGTATTGTAGGATTAAATTGGCGATCGCTCTATAGCAATCCTAAATCATTCTCATAATTATTGTAGGGGCAATCCGACCCCTACTCCCCGTGGTTGCCCGATAGA
>NZ_JAUBUJ010000131.1:0-20318 GCF_036705405.1 Microcoleus sp. B13-B6 | reverse complement strand
GGGCGGGACGCCCATCCCACAATAACAATTAAAATTGTAAGTTATTTAATTCGCGATCCCTAGTGCCACATACAACAAGTCTAAGCGGTTCAAGATTTGAGGCGAAAGTCAAAAATAAGTTCCTCCGAGAAGGAGTATTTGACGTACAAAATATGATTACAATTCCTCATGCAAAGCTTCTACGCAAATTGGGAAGTCTGACATCCGAGAAAATGCTCGAAGTAGAACAGGTAATACTTTTGTGGTTGGGATTTAAAGAGGAAAATGCTGAGGGAGAGGAGGAGTAAACCGAACCATTGAAGTTTTGAAATTATCAGAGAAGCTGATTACTATGCAGTATGTCTTAATTATTCATGAAGTAGAAAAATATGAAGCTTGGAAAAAGGTATTTGATCGTGCTGAAAGCATCCGAAAAGAAGCGGGCGAGCGTTCGTATCAAGTCTTGAAGTATGAAAATGAACCCAACAAAATTGTTCATTTCTCCGCGTGGACATCAATCGCAGATGCTAGGGCGTTTTTTGACTCGCCTAGACTGGTTAAAATTAGAGAAGAAGCGGGAGTTAAAGCTCCTGAGTTTATCTATCTAGACCAATTAGAGTCAGGAGTATTGTGAAAGTAATCAGACTTGGCGGTTGAAACGGCCGGTTATTCTGTGGAAATCCTACGCCTTTACAACTCCCGTTTCAACAACTCCCGCACGAACTCAAACGCCCTTGGACGCAACTCGACGGGCAGCAGCGACAATCCCAAACCCGCCCACATTTTCGCCTCAGAAACAGACTTTCCAGCTCGCACCATCAGGCGCCCTTTTTGAGTTTCACCCACTTCAATCAGTCGCAAACCTAGCGCTAATTGAGTTTCTGCAATCCTTTTGAGCCTGACTGTTTCCAACTTCTCCGACTCAAACTCGTAGCCCGTCAAATAGCGCAATTTATCGCTTAAATACGGAATTGCCCGATCGACTCCTTGCTGTCCTGCATGAACTCGATACTCCATCAACAGCTCCGGCAAGTAATAGCACTTTTTGCCAGCAATCGCAAGTCTCACAAACAAATCGTTATCTTCGCAATTTTGCAAATTCGGCCGCAGAAATCCAACTTCTTCCAGGGCGCGGCGCCGAAACAGAGTCGCCCCTATTTGCAAACTTTGTCTGAGAAAAACAGCAGATAGCAAATCTTCAATAATTCCAGCCGATAACTCGGTGCGGCCCCACCGCTGCGAATTCAGTTTCGTCTGGTTTTCATCAATATAATTGTTCATGTCGATCACCCAGTGATCGGTACTGACAAAATCAATGCTGGAGTCTTTATCTAAAATAGCAGATGTCCGCTCTAAAAATTGCGCGCTCAGGCGATCGTCATCGTCAAACTTGATAAAATATTCGCCCCTTGCCGCCGCAAAGCCCGATCGCATATTATTACTCTTGCCGATATTCTGTGGGTGGCGAATGTAGCGAATCCCGCGATCGACAAATTCCGACATCAATAGTGGAGTGCTGTCAGTAGAACCGTCATCACAGATAATTAATTCAAAATCTGTATAAGTTTGAGCTAAGACGCTGGCGATCGCACAAGCCAGTAGATGCACTCGATTGCAAGTAGGAATGCAAACGCTAATTTTCGGCACAAATTTATACTATTTTAGATTAGAAATCGTCGAAGAATTTTGCAATTCAGTCCAGAGAAAAGAACCACCAATGCCCAATGCCCAATGCCCAATGCCCTATGTATTTTAACTCAAACGAGCCGTACATTCGAGAATTAACTTTTGATTCACCAAAGCAAACGGTTGAATTTCCAAAGCGCGGCGAAAAGCTTGAATAGCATTTAGGTATTCTCCCAAGGCAGCGTAGCACAAACCCAGACCGTGCAACGCCCCAAAATGCACCGGGTTCAGTTTGAGGACGATTTCGCAGTCGTGGATCGACTTTTTATAATTTCCTTGGGTATAGTGAAGTACGGCGCGTCGGTTCCAAGCTTCAGCAAAATCCGGCGCTTCCGCAATCAGATTCGTCAGCAAATCCAAAGCGTGGTGAACATCGCCTGCATCTAACGAAACTTGCGATCGCCTGAGAATTTGCATCCCATAGTCACCTTTCTGGTTAAACCAAGTGTGCCAGAGTTCTGTAGTTGCCCGATCGCGCACGCTTTGGTCGGGCTTTTTCAAGTCTTCGAGCAGCGCCTTAAGAGATAATTCGTCCATAAATGCGAAGATTGTTAAAAAGATTTAATCAATCAATTTTATCGCGCAAGCGGCAACTTTATTTATTCCACATCCCATGAAGATTTTGATGCTTTCCTCGACTTTTCCCTATCCGCCAAGCCGCGGAGGAACTCAGGTAAGGACGTTTAATTTATTACAATACTTGAGCCGGCGACATCATGTAATTCTCGGCACTGTACGATCGCCCGATGTCACCGATGCACAAATCGACACATTGCGCCAGCAAGTCACAGAATTAGCAGTTTTTCCCAACCCGCGATTACCCCCCCAACCCCCCCTTATTAAGGGGGGGCTAAGACTCGATCCAGAACCCGATGGGGATTTTTTGCCTCCCCCCCTTAACCAGGCATGGCTGTTTCATTCTCACCAAAAACATGAATTTTGTAGGGGTAGTGCCCCCGTGCCTACCCCCGACCTAGACGATTCGATCGGCAGATCCGACCAAGAGGGCCGGCACGGGGGCACGGCCCCTACGGATAATGAAACAGCCCCCCTTAACAAGGGGGGGACTGAGGGGGGGTTCTCTGAAATAATAGGAAAATTCCACAGATTCGGTCGATTTTTGTTGTCCGGGACGCCTCCGAACGTACTCTCAAGCTACTCCCAAGCAATGCAGAATTGGGCAGACGAATTGGTAACAGCAGGCAAATGCGATGCTGTCACCTGCGAGCACAGCGTTAACGAGATTTACGTGCGTCCAGAATGGCGGCAAAAACTGCTGACAGTGGCAAACATTCACAGTTCCGTTTGGGGAACTTGCAGGGAAATGTTAGCAACCGGCACCTCGGAAAAACCCCTGCGCGATCGACTAAATTTACCGCTACTCGCCCGCTACGAAAAACGCTATTGTTCCAAATTCTCCCGCATTGTTGCGACAACATCCACAGACAGAGAGCAACTCCTAGAATTGCTGTCGCCTCGGGTACAAGTGCGAGGAAAACAAGATTTTTTTGTACCTCCCATTGATGTAATTCCTAACGGCGTGGATTTGACCGAATTTCCCTACCGATCGATCGATCCGGGAGGACACACCTTAATTTTTGCAGGCGCAATGAATAATTTGCCCAATATTGACGCGGCGCGGTTTCTGAGTTTGCAAATACTGCCGCCTTTGCAGCAGCGCTATCCCGATGCTACCCTCACCTTAGTAGGGGCTTCGCCAGTCCCGGAAGTGCTCGCATTGGGGAAACTTCCCGGAATTCAAGTAGTAGGCCGGGTGCAAAGGGTGGCAGAATATTTGCATCAAGCTGCTGTTTGTGTGGTGCCGATGCGGATTGGTTTTGGGATTAAAAATAAAACTTTGGAGGCGATGGCTGCGGGAACTCCCGTGGTTGCTAGCGATCGAGGTTTGGAGGGTTTAGCCGTCGATGGCGGCCCACAACTGATAAGGGCCTTGCGGGCGAACAAAGTTCAGGAGTATGTTGAGGCGATCGCCAGTTTGTTTGAAAATCAGCAGCTAAGACAGGAGCTCTCTGTCAGGGCTCGATCGCTCGTGGAAAGCCAATACACTTGG
Organism: Microcoleus sp. B13-B6; assembly: GCF_036705405.1. NCBI lineage: Bacteria > Bacillati > Cyanobacteriota > Cyanophyceae > Oscillatoriales > Microcoleaceae > Microcoleus > Microcoleus sp. B13-B6. The sequence goes on along the minus strand of NZ_JAUBUJ010000131.1, from coordinate 16,582 downwards.
GATATCATAGGTCGGCAGTACGATCGGCTATTGCAATTTTAAACTCTAAATTCTAAAATCTAAATTCTAAAATGGCATGATGGAACACAAAATTAACCCCTCAAAAAATCGAGCCAAACCCCCAGAAACTCGCCAAGTTGCTCCTCCTCCGACAAGACGGCGGCGCCAAACCCGACGCCCCAAAAATCTTCAAGAGTCCCAGCTTCCAATACCTACTCCCCGAACTCGCGCCAGATATCCCTGGAAAAGACTGATAGCTAATTTGACAGCCCTCAGCATCTTGGGTGGCTGTACAGCTTTGATGGGAGGCGGCGCTTGGCTGAGTTATCAGCTAATTGTCGATCCCAATGGCAACAGGTTGATCTCTCAGTTTGTGCCGGAATGGTCGCGCCTGCCTACAGGTAGCAGAGATTCGATCCAAACTCTCGATCAAATCAAAGCCAGCGTCCGCAAATTGGGATTCGTAACCGGAGAACCCCTGCCGCTTCCCGTCGATCAATCCCGCGATAATTCTATTTCCGATTTGCTATTGCCGGTGATGGTAGAAAGAACTGTTAAGGCTTCTACTGTTTGCAAAAATCCTTGCCGTCAAATTGTCGAACTTCGGGTGTACAAGCGAGTGCAACTTCCCGATCGCAGTTCCGATAAAGAGCAGTATTTTCAGTTAGCAAGTTCTGTGAATGTAGAAGGCCCTGCGGAATCTTTTGTCATTGCTTCTTTAGCTGACTCTACATCTGACAATCAAGCCTCGAATCAGTCGTTACCCCTAACAGAACTGCGCCGCTTTGACGGAAAGCCCCCCGCATCAGGCATTTGGTTTAATGTTAGCGGTAAACTAATGCGGGGCGACAGGAAAATTCCCTACGGACAAGTCGTTCGCTACAACCCCAGCCAAAATCATTTAATGCCGCTGTTGGAGTGGGCGAGTGCGGCCGGACAACCGCCGAATTGGCAGCAAATTGTTAAGGGCGAAAACCCCCAGTTGGCGATCGACCAAACAGTTGGTTTAGAGCCACAATTTACCCTTTATCAAATTGGCCCGCGCAAATTTTTGCCGAACCCCGTTCAGTTAACGGCGATTTCTTTAGAAGAAATTGCTTTCAATGACGAGACTTACAAAAATGGGCTGCGACTCGCGAAAAGCGGGCTGTGGTCTCCAGCATTAAATGTTATGCGTGTGGCGAAGGGGAAAGCTGGCAAAAATTGGCCAGCAGTCGCGCAAGCTCAGCTAGAAACGATCGAATTTCACGCTAAAATTACTCGGGCTCAGGCGATCGCATCTTGGGCCAGTCCCGGTCAACAAGTTCTCGCAGAATTGATCGACGGCCGCTGGACTGAAGCTTTGCAAGTATTTGAAGCCGATCCGAGTAACAGTCACGAAATAGCCACAACCCTCAAAAATGACGGCGGGCGGATCTGGAACCGCATCGACGCCGCCTTGAGAGTGAATGCCGCTGACGCCGATGTCAAGGCTTGGGGCGCCCTGATTGTAGCTTCTCAAGACGGAACTCGCGAGGCGATGAATTGGCTCGACCAGCAATCAGATACTGACAGCGAAACCAGAAGTCGAATTCGGAATTTGGTCAACAAACTTGAGGAAGCAGTTTCTCAGGCTGAAAATCTAGAAGACCACAAAAGTCAAATTATGGGTTCTGCTACTTTAATTAACAGTGTCAATCCCGCTGAGTGGCTGGAACCAGAACCGAACAATGAGTTAAAATTGGCGGGAGAACAAGTTTGGTATCAGGTGCAGGTAGCGAGTTTTTACGACGGTAGCCGCTGGGTTAATTCGCCTTTTTCAGATGTAGAAGTGCGCTCTTTTCCTGCTACTCAAGTCAAGTGGCTGTGGGGGCGGCTGGGATTGCAGGCTGACCCCAAGATTAAGATTGAGGTAGCGATGGCTAACGGTCAACAAAGAGTTGCTGTGGGAACGGTGAAAGCAGTGCAGGTTCAAGATGGAAGTCTGCGCTTGCTGGCGGCGGTTGACAAGCGATCGTAATCTGGCAGAAAGCCTTCGGCATATAGAACAGTCCCGGAGGCACTCTTGATATCAAATCCGGCTGCGCCGGAATGAGATCAAATCCGCGCTTCATCGTCGGGCGTAAAGTCGAATGAAGCTGCCAACAAATATCAACGCAATTTTCAGTTTTTTGACTCACAGTCAACAGTTAACAGTCAACAGTCAACCATCATGAGGAGTGCAACCGGAATCGATATGACACAAAGAAACCGGGTTTTTTTACCATTTCTGCCGATTGCAACAGAAGTATTTTCGTAAAAAAACCCGGCTTCCTTCCATCTGTACGTCCAAAACTAGGAAAAAGGAAAATTCTTTCTTTTGCGCCTCCGGTAACTCCGAAAGCAGCGCAATCTCAAAACTCTTCCCCTCCCCACTTATCGCTCTCGGACAAGAATGCACACAAAAATTTTGTTAATCTAATTAACACCACTGGCGCACAAAAAACCCAGAGATGTCAAATCGCGCCCTTTTTAGAGAGTGCTGCAATCATCTGCCGTTTCACGGCCTTAGCCCAAAGCTCAAACTCCAAACTGTTGATATTCTGAATTTTCACTTCCTCAACAGAGTGAGTTGGGGCTTCTTTCTGTGCTGTAGTCTCCATTCTTTTTTCCTCGTCCAAGAATTGTTAGTAGTCGATCGCAAACGGTTAGGATCATACATCTATTTTATGAACTAACCGTTTGCGATTAATTACACTAAAGGCAGAGATTTTCCCCATAAGATGCAGTAAATACATTGAGATAATGCGATTTAGGAATTTAATGTAAAAAAAATCCTACAACCCTTGCTATATATAGGCTTTTCCTGACATTAAAATCTTACAATTTACATTGTATGGCACTATCAAACCAATAGTTATGTTAGTAAACTTTTTTTTAAATGAATGTATTGACATATACAGCAGAAAACAATTTTATTGAATTCACATAGTGCCGTAAAGTCGATCGCCCGCATCTCCCAGTCCGGGTACAATATAGCCATGCTCGTCCAAACACTCGTCAACTGCCGCCGTATAAATCTGCACGTCAGGATGTTGTTCGTGAAAGTGCCCCACTCCCTCCGGTGCCGCCAGCAAACACAAAAATTTAATAGACTTCGGATTAACTTCTTTCAGCCTATCCACTGCCGCCACTGCTGAATTACCAGTAGCCAGCATCGGATCAACAATTAAAACATCTCGCTGTTCAATATCCTGGGGAACTTTGAAATAATATTCGATCGCCATGCGAGTTGTCGGATCGCGGTACAAACCAATATGTCCTACCCTCGCAGACGGAATCAGCTCTAAAATACTATCTAACAGTCCCTGACCCGCGCGCATAATCGAAATAATAACAATTTTCTTTTCTGCAGCCAGCACCGGTGCATTCATTTTGGCGATCGGCGTTTCTATTAGTTCGTATTTTAGCGGCAAATCTCGCGTCACTTCATAGGCGAGCAGCATTCCAATCTCTTTCAGCAATTGGCGAAATTTCGCCGTGCTCGTTTGAGTTTGCCGCATTAGAGTTAACTTGTGCTGTATCAAAGGATGGTCGATGACAGTAACTTTAGCACTCATTTTTTTGAATAATTAATTGGCTTTATTCTAACTTATCAGCCATCGAGGCATTCTTGACGCAAAAAAAAACCGGTTTCTGCCGCCCCTGCGTCCGGGACTACTTATATCAAACCCCTATTGAAAACACCAATATCCCGCGAATAAAATTCCCTCCGACAATTGCCTTTCATCCGCCCAGCGCGACACTAAGTATGCGAGGTTTGAAAATACACAAATATGTCATTCTCTCGTTTCCTCTTCTTCCCGCACTCTTCCTAATAACGCAGATCCGGGCCCAAAAGCCTCCCCACTGGTTTCGCTGTCTCGCGCTCCATCCAAGCCCAATAACACAGATCCGGAGTTTTGCACCGAAACCTTCCGGAACTTTTACCAACCGATATGAATCTTAAGAAGTATCAACATAAAACCTATTTTTTCGATTAATTCACTAATCGAAAAAACCTGAATAGGAACTGCCCATGAGGTTATAAGCTTGGCTTGACTGGCTTTTCATCTTGCAACATGAAGCCGGCAATATCCAAGTTTAAAACACATTACCTAAATTCAGTTCCATTTTTTTAGGGTGCTCCTAACACACAACTGAACTTATTAAGGAGAACATCCATGAAGTTTGTAAAACTATTGCTAGCTACGGCATTAATGACAGCTTCTATCAGCCCCGCATTGGCTAATCCTGCCGTTAAAATTTTAGGTGCAAGCTACGGCGGTAGCGGTTGCCCAGATCGCTCCGCCAGCGTCAGCGTCAGCCCCGACGGTCAAGAACTCACCATCCTATTTGATAAATTTGCAGCCCAAGGAAATGTCTCAACAGAAAGCCGGAAAAGCTGCAATCTGAGCATTCCCATCAAAGTACCCCAAGGCTACCAAATTTCTATCTACGATGCTGATTATCGCGGCTACGTGGCTCCTAGAACCACAGGCAACCTGCGAGCAGAATACTTTTTCGCTGGAGCGCGCGGCCCAGTTTTTAATCGGAATCTCAGCGGCGAAACTAACTACAATGTTCGAGATAAGTTAGGTACTTTAGCTAATGTTTGGTCTCGCTGCGGCGACAGTGTAAATATGCGAGTAAATGCTGCGATGACAGCCCGCGGTGCCGGCATGGCCACCGTTGACTCCTTCGATTTGGCTCATCGCGGTTTAGTTTATCACGTCAAATATCGCACTTGCCGCTAAGCAGCTTGTTAGGAGTGTAGTGTGAGGTATTGTTTTCAGGTTTGAATTGGGAATTTTAAGTTGGAAGAGGGGATAATTTTCCCTCTTCCTTCTTGCTTCTTCCCTCTTGCTTCTTCCCTCTTCTCTCTTCCTTCTTCCCTCTAAAACACAGTCCCGTCACTTTCAATCTGAATTGGCGGCACTCCACCAGCCCTCAATTCGGCGGCAATCTTCCGCCCCGCCGCCCAAGTTCCTCCTTGCAAAATCTTCACCAGCGGCAATTGTTCCGCACTCAAATGCAGCTTTTCTCGAATAGCTGCGGCAATTTTATCTAAAAGATTCACAGTGAGCGATCGCCATTCTACTATAACTTCCGAACCAGGCAAGTAACTCTGCTCAAAAATAGCCGAATCTTTTGCCTGCAGCAGCCCGATATCCAAACAAAAACCGCCGTTGCGGTACTCCGGCAATCCCGTTAACTCATCCAATCCGGCGACTTCTAAACCAAGTTCTTGCAGCGGTTCCAACAGCGAATAAGTCAACCACTGCGATAGTTTGTGAAACGGCACGAATTCATCTCCCAGATTTTCTCCTTGTAATGCCCGATGCCGCCAAACATCGCCTAAATTAACTCCACCAATTGCATATCTTCCCGGCCAAATTTCCCCAAAACCTGTCAAAACAGCGCTCAACACGATCGCAGCCTTCACAGTTTTGCCTCCCGAAACCCGACTGTCGAGCAAGTATTTTGCTAAATTGCCGGGACGCGGGTTTTCGCTGCCAAATAATAATGGATGCTGGCCAATCGCATTTCCCAAACGCTGCAATAATTCTAATCTGCCTGTTAAACCAACTAGGGGATTGTCTCGACTTACCTGAAATCCAGCAGCTAAGGTTTCTAGTTTTAATTGAGAAAGTCCCTGAGAATCAGCTTGCCAAGGAAAATCGGGATTGCTGGAAAAAACACCTTGACAAAACATCCGCAAGCTGGCTATTGCTAACCCTTCAGAACGGCGGTAAACCTGCCCGGTTTCTGGTTCACAATACTGCCAATCTGCACCAGCACCGGCATCGAGCAAAACGCTAATAATTGCTAAATCAAATTTTATCTTAGCTTGCTCTATGAGTGCAAATTCTGCTAAAGCTGCATTCAATTCGGCGAGTCGCGACAAGTTGCCAGCTTCAAAATGTCGCCAGCGACTGTGAAAGGGAATGTTAAAATCGGGATATTGTTGGCGCGTTGTGTCAATTACATAATTTGCTGCTTTGTCGAGTTGGGATAAATCGACGCGGAAGTAGCGAAGTTTGTCCTGGCGGGCTAAATCAAAAAGCCGATCGCACTTTTGGCGAATAGCAACCGGCGTTCTCAGATATTCTACAGTCTCAATTTCACTATTGCCCAAGTTCATACTACCAAACATCGGTAAACATCGTTTTCTTGAAAAAAGTCAAACTGACTGTAATCTAAAAGATTATCTAAAATCGCATTTTTATCGATTTTGATCAGCTTATATTCCCACTTCGACCCGCTGACTTCGCGTTTTATGTGATCGGAAACTATCACCGAGTTTTTTTCTTTTCCCGGAGATACTATTTTACTTAAATCTTCCAGTCTGTCGGCTATGTGAATATCTTTTCCGTAAGTGCAAGACCTAAATATATATAGATTTCCCTTCGCAACTCCCACCGACAAGCCACAAGGTATTTGATTGGCGTTAATAAAAAGTTTCCAATTTTCGCACAGACTTTCCATTGCCGCTAAGGCTGAGTGAGCTTCCGGGAAAGTCAACAAATGCGAATCCCCAACAATACTCCGAATTGTGCCGCCGTATTCTTCGCAAATTGTTTTTTCAAAAGTATCAAAGTTGGTGAGCAAATATTCCACATCTTTGATTGAATTAGATTCTTGATAAGCAATAAAACCTCTCAAATCTGCTTTAATTATTGCTTGATTTTTGATGATTCGCGTTTTGTAACTTTGGTCAACTTTGTATACTTTTTCAGGTTCGCTCATCCCTTTCAAAGAAAACTCGTTGACAAAAGATGTTTGCACTTCTGCTTTGTTGAGGGCCAGCCATGCTGCTTGGGACAAATATATTTCATCCGGCGGAGTTACTGATTCTATGCGCGCTGTTAAATTCACCGTATCGCCAAAGATATCTTTATCTTGATGCAAGACATCTCCTAATGTAATCGACACGCGAATAGCCAATCTTTCGTCGTTGGCTTTGCTAGATTGTTGCGATCTCAATTCTTGCTGCATTTCTATCGCAGCCACAGCCGCGGCTGTGACGCTGGGAAAAATTATCCAAAATGAATCACCTTCCCCTTTAATCACGCTGCCTTCATTTCTGGCGCTAATATCTGAAACAAAAGTTTTATGTTCGTTTAACAAACTACTTAAGTCCGACTGAGATAATTTTTTGACTCTGGCGGTATATCCGCAAATATCTGTTTTTACGATCACACTAGAACGCAAATTAGCCATAACCTACCCTGACTGATCAAAAACCAGCAATAAATTTTATGTAGCAAAGACGCGATTGTTCGCGTCCCATCGGTCGCGTCTTTGCCCTCTCAATCTCCTAAATCGCGTCCGATCGCTTCTGCAAGAATTGTAGCATCTGGCACAGGGTCTGGCGTGTAGTAGCCGGCGGCTTTTTTGGCGATAATTTCGACTTGTGCGTCTGCGGGAATCCAATCTTCAGGAATGGGGATGCGATCGACCACCTGAATGCCAGAATTGATAATCGCATTGTATTTCATATCGCTCATAGAAACTAAACTGTCAATGCGAGAGATCCCCAACCAGTGCAGCACGTCTGGCATTAGTTCTTGAAACCGCATATCTTGAACTCCCGCCACGCATTCAGTGCGCGTAAAATAGGCATCAGCGCGATCGCCACCTTCCTGCCGTTTTCTGGCATTGTACACCAAAAACTTAGTCACTTCCCCCAAAGCTCTCCCTTCCTTGCGGAAGTAAACTATTACGCCAGAACCGCCTGATTGGGCCGTTTGGATGCAAATTTCAATCCCGTGTACCAAATAAGGGCGACAAGTGCAGATATCGGAACTGAAGACATCTGAACCGTTGCATTCATCGTGTACCCGTACCGCCAACTGCTTATCCGGGTCAGAAATATTCGCGACATCGCCAATAATATAAACCGTAGTTCCGCCAATTGGTGGCAAGAAAACCTGTAAGTCCGGCCGCGTCACTAAATCCGAGAACATTCCGCCTGTTTGCTCGAACAGGACACGGCGGAGAACGCTTTCTTGGGCCCCAATTCGCCTAGCAATTCCCGGCAAATACCACACCGGATCGATCGCAATTTTAGTTACTGCTAAATTGCCACCTGCTTTGACTATTTTGCCATCAATTTGCACCCGCCCCTTAGCGATGGCATCTTGCAATTCTGGCATATTAATGTGAGCTTTAGTGACAGCAATTGTCGGTCGAATATCATATCCCTGCTGGAGAAATGAAGTATAAACTTCGCTGACCAAACCCCCAAAGGGATCGAGAGAAACAATCAAATTGCGATCGCCCCAACTAGGGTGCGGCCCGATGTGTGCGGCCGGAGAGGTGTTGGTAAAATCGGGGCGGTGATCTGCTTGGAGTGCGCCGGAAGCCACTGCTAGCGCGCGATAAACAGAATAGGAACCCGAATGAGTGCCGATCGCATTCCGGTGAGACGATTTGGTAAGGCTGCCAATCACAGGCCCCCGTTTCAGCGGATCGATTTCTCCCCAGTAAATGGGATGAGGTTTTGTGCCGGCTCTGTCGGGATGGGATGTTAAAACTATATGCTTGGGTTTTGACACAGTTGTTTTTGGCTCTTGCTATGGATGCTGCTGTTAGTTGAAAGTGAAATTGCAATCTGAAGCAGTGATTTATGATAGCAACAGGATTCAGGATCGGGAAGTATCCGGCATAGCAAAACTCGTGAAGCTGACTTGCGCGGTTTCTTCAAAAATATAAAATTTTTATATTTTTGCTTCAGCGATCGGGGCTGCACTACCAACAACAAAGCTACCTATTTAATTCAAGTTTCTTTAGCGATTTTATTTCATTTGTGCATGAGATTTTTTTGAACTAACCACAGAGGGCGCAGAGGACGCAGAGTCTCTATAAAATATAGAAAGAGGAAAAGAGAGATGTTCACAATTCCTGCAAGGGTTGCTATAGTTACAACTGGTAGTGCTGAATTATCAAGAAAATACATACTAACTCACAAAATTAATGTTGCCAAGTACATCTAATTATTTGCTCAAAAATAGTCGCGTACCCGCGTCTCTTCTAGAGATGAAATCGCTCGCCTCGTCAGCTTCTACTGTGGCGACAACGGGGAGTGAGAACAATTTTTGTTTGGTGGATTTGGAAATTGCGGCAGGGGCGATCGCCCAAATTACTCCAGCAGGTACAAAACCTGTATCCTCCTCTGGAGATATCCCAGTTATAGATTTGCAGGGCGGCTTAGTTTGGCCTTGTTTTGTGGATATGCACACCCATTTAGACAAAGGCCACATTTGGGAACGATCGCCCAATCCCGATGGAACTTTTGCCAGCGCGATCGAAGCGGTAGGCGCTGATGCCCAAAAAAACTGGAATGCAGAGGATGTTTACCGGCGAATGGAGTTCGGACTAAAGTGCAGCTACGCCCACGGAACCAAGGCTATCCGCACTCACATTGACAGCGCGGGCGAACAGGGAACCGTTAGTTTGGGAGTATTTGAAGCGCTGCAAGCCGAATGGGGCGATCGGCTGATCTTGCAAGCAGTTTCCCTGGTTTCCCTCGACTATTACCTGACACCCGCCGGCGAAAAATTAGCCGATCGCATAGCCCAAACTGGCGGCATTCTCGGCGGCGTCGCCTATATGAATCCCGACTTAGACAAACAACTCGATCGAGTTTTTGCCTTAGCCAAAGAACGAAATTTAAACATCGACTTCCACACCGACGAAAACGACGATCCAGATTCAGTAACATTGCGGGAAGTCGCAAAAACCGCCATCCGCCATGAATTTGGGGGTCAAATAATCTGCGGACACTGCTGTAGTTTAGCCCGACAACCCTCAGATTTAGTAACAGAAACTCTGGGATTAGTCAAGCAAGCAAATATTGGCATTGTCAGCTTGCCGATGTGCAACCTTTACCTGCAAGACCGAGAATCTCAGCATACACCGCGCTGGCGGGGAGTGACACTGCTGCACGAACTCAAAGCAGCAGGAATTCCCGTTACAGTTGCTAGCGACAATTGTCGCGATCCGTTTTACGGATTTGGCGATCATGATGTTTTGGAAGTTTTTAATATGGCAGTCCGCATCGCTCATTTAGATAGGCCCTATGGAGACTGGCCCTGTGCAGTGACAAAGACTCCAGCCGATTTAATGGGATTGCCGAATTTAGGACGAATTGCAGTGGGTTTACCAGCAGATTTGATTTTGTTTAAGGCGCGTAATTTCAGCGAATTGTTATCTAGAGCGCAGGGCGATCGCACAGTTTTGCGGCAGGGCATTAAAATTGATACAACTTTGCCCGATTACCGCGAACTCGATGACTTGTTACGAATTTAAATCGGACATTTTGTACGAATATCAAGAACAGGCAAGATGCCTGTTCCACAAAAGATGAATTTTCTTTCTACTCGTTACTAGGCAGAGCCGGGGAACCAGTTAATTGAGTTTTGTGGAACGGGCATCTTGCCCGTTATTGACAATGGTGTAATATGTAGGTTTCAAAAAGCATTTAGCATTGGTATATTGTCAATTCGCCACTATTTTGATATAAATATAAAAGCTAATTTTAGTGAGGATGTTTTAAGTGAAAGCAGTTATTTTATTGTCGGGAGGGCTAGATTCCTCAACAGTTTTGTATCAAGCCAAAGCCGACGGCTGCGAGTGTTATGCTATTTCCTTTGACTATAAGCAAAGACATCGGCGGGAGTTGGAATCAGCAAGGGCGATCGCACTTTCGGCCGCGGTTAAGGCACATCAGATAGTAAACTTTGACTTGACACTGTGGGGCGGTTCCGCTTTGACGGATGATGAGATGGAATTGCCGATCGATCGCACTCTGGGAGAAATGTCTCAAAACATCCCCATTACCTACGTTCCAGCTAGAAATACAATCTTTCTCAGCTTTGCCCTCGCCTACGCAGAAACTCTAGAAGCCGATCGTATTTACATCGGTGTCAACGCTTTAGATTATTCCGGCTATCCCGACTGTCGCCTCGATTACATCCAAGCCATGCAGGAAGTGTTTCGGTTAGGAACAAAGCAGGGAAGAGAAGGAGAAGCTATTAAAATTATAACACCTTTGATCGAACTTAAAAAAACCGAAATTATTCAATTAGGCAACAAATTAGGAGTACCTTGGGAGCAAACTTGGTCTTGCTATGCAGGCGGGGAAAATGCCTGCGGCGTTTGCGATTCTTGTCGGTTGCGGCTGGCTGCTTTTGAGGAATTGGGATTGAAAGATCCGGTGCCTTATACTTAAACAGGACTTACGCACGACGCCCCAGAAACCGGGTTTTTTCGAGTCTCTTTGCTTCCGCCCGCCGAAACGGTAAAAAACCCGGTTTCTAAGCATCGCAGCGGGTGGTCAGAAACCGGGTTTTTTCGCAAGAATATATTACAGATGGCAGAAGCTGCCAAAAACCCGGTTTCTTGGGTTTTGATGGGTAAGTCCTGCATGACTAAAATTTTTAAAATTGATTCTTAGTTAGTTTGGAATCATCCGAGTGCTTATTTACCTTTCGGCTCATCCTCAACTTCCGGTTGACCCTGGTCTTCCTGTTCAAACCTAATTTCATTTTGCAGCGAATTCAATGGGACTAAAAGCTGATCAGCCATTTGCGATTTTCCTCTAGCCCTGTAGATATCTATAGCTTTCTGAAAATCTTCCACTCCACCCTGTTTTTCTCCAATTACAGCTCGCATACGAGCACGAACCATATAAGCTTCTACAAAATCAGGATTGAGATTAATTGCTTGAGTAAAAGCTTCAACTGCTTCCTTATACTGTCCTTTGCGACCGAGGTCAAATCCTTGTTCATAAAGTTCTTTAGCTTCCATCGCATTCCTTAATTTATTTTGAATCAGTAGGCTGCTTATTTGTCTTCCGGCTCATCCTCAACTTCCGGTTGACCCTGGTCTTCCTGTTCATCCTTAATTTCATTTTGCAGCGTATTCAATGGGACTAAAAGCTGATCAGCTATGTCTGATCGTCCTCTAGCCCTGTAGATATCCATAGCTTTCTGAAAATCTTTAACTCCCCCATGTTGGTCTCCAGTTCCAGTCCGAGCATAAGCACGGTAAATATAAGCTTCTACAAAATCAGGATTGAGATTAATTGCTTGAGTAAAAGCTTCAACTGCTTCCTTATACTGTCCTTTGCGACCGAGGTCGAATCCTTGTTGATAAAGTTCTTGGGCTTTCATAGCATTTCTTAATTTCTGCTGTTCATCGCGCTTGCATAAAGGATCGAGTCTATTTACTTGAGCTGATGAATCAAGTATAAAGCACCCTGGTTCTTCCTGAGCATTCGCTACAGTCAGAAAAAGAGGTAGACTAATTATTGATTGTTTTTTCCAAGCTAAAAATTATGTCTATTGAAGAGCGCCGAGGTATTGAAACAATTGACAGAAACCAAAATCTACTTCTCGTTCGCGCTCCTATTGAGTCAGTGGCGGAAAAGTTCAGTAGGGCGAGACGTGCGGATGTTTGGGAACGGGATATCTACGATCGCGAAATCGAAATTACGGCCGAAAGCTATATTGTATTTCAGTTCCGAGGACATCCTTGGACGATCGTTGAGCAACTGAATCATCATCCCGGTTCCCTTGTATTTGGAGAAGGAGATGCTATCACCCTTTCCTGGTTCCTATCCACTCGCGCCATCTACTACAAATGCAGCGACACTTGCGGTTATATTGGTTATAACTGCTACGACAGAGGTGCATTTGCGGAGATGCTGTACTTTGAGGAAGAAATGGATCTCCTATTCCTCTCTGACTTTCGTGAGGTTAAAGCTGAGGACATTGACGATGCCTTTAACTTTACTTTCGCTTTTATGCAGGAGCAAGATATCTATATTCCCTACGCATATTACGAAAATGTTAAGGTTGGCGATCGCATTAATTTACGCCCCAAAGGCCCGACGTTAGATGATTTAGTACGCAGCGACTTCGAGCGAGTAGATTATCTAGGTATTCGCTAAAATATTCTCAACTAGAAAATTTCGCCACACTACTCACCCCGCTATTCTTTCGCCCTTTCCCGACATTATTTTCCCCATCCGCTGCTGCAATTCCATCTAAAGCTCGATCGCCCGCAGCCCCTTCCAACAAGTGAATTTGAAGTTGATCCAAGCGCGGCCCGGACACAGAAACAACCGTAAGTTCCACATTTTCGCCCCGCCAAACTTCCCCAGCAGCCGGCATTCTTTGCAACTGATAACTCAGAAAACCTCCGATTGTCTGATATTCGTCAGTTACTGGCAAATCCAAATTCAATATTTGATTCACATCATCTAAATTTAACTGCGCTTGCACCAAAAAAGTGCGATCGTCCAATACTTGCAAAGCAATTTCTTTGCTGTCGGGCGACTCGTAGCTGCGGCCGATAATTTCGGCAATCAAATCCCTCAGCGTCACTAACCCGGAAATGCCACCAAATTCATCGACAACTATCGCAATTTCTTCCGACGAACTCTGCATCAAAGGCAGCAATTCTCCCAGCAGCATCATCTCCGGCACAAACCTGACCGGACGCATCCAAGGTACAATTGGCGTGTCGGGAGAGAGCAAACCTTCAGCTAGGGGTTTCGCAAGTTGTTTGAAGCCAATAATGCCGATAATGTCGTCTAAAGAATCTCCCGTCACGGGATAGCGGGAATGGTTAGAAATCGCCATTTCGTCGAGCAAATTTTGAAAGGTTGCCGTCTTCGGAAGTGCGACAATGCTAGGCCTCGGCACCATTACTTCTTGTACCCAAACTTCGCCAAATTCAAAGACGTTGTTGAGCAATTCTCGCTTTTCTGCTTCCAAGCCGCTTGATTCGCTGGAAGTAGCTATAATTAATTGCAGTTCTTCGGGAGTAACCGGCCGATGCCTTAGATCGTATTCGATGCCCGCAAACCGCAAAAGCGATCGAGTAGATTGATTGAGAAACGAGACAAAGGGATTGAACAAACGGGCAATCAATAAACTTGGAGGCCCTAAAGTTCTGGCTAGCTGTTCGGAATACAGTAAGGCTACAGATTTGGGAAAGAGTTCGCCCAGTACGATTTGCAGGTAAGCTAGCAGGAAAAAAGTTACTATTGATATGCTAAAAGAATGGGCGATCGCCGACTTGATGTAAATTGGCAGTGGCAAATAGCCGATCGACATTCGCACTAGCACGGCGATCGTACTTTCTCCAATCCAGCCGAGAGCTAAACTAGAAAGAGTGATTCCCAACTGCATTGTCGAAAGCAATCGCTCAATACTTTGCTGCAAAGATTGCACAGTTAAAGCTGCAACGTCGCCAGCTTCCACTAACTGATTGATGCGCGATCGGCGTACCGTCACCATCGAAAACTCAGCCGCCACAAAAAAAGCATTGATCGCAATCAGCAACAGCACTGACAGCAACCGCGACAGCACCTCTGTCAAACTCATCGCGGGTAAATCAGATATCTCCTGCACTCTCGCCCCTAAAAGTGACACAATGCTCCCTAAAAAAACTTTATCGATCGAACCTGAGAATCCCTCTGCAGGTTTGGTCTTCTTTTATTTTACTTCGCCACTGGAATGCCAGATATTTGCAACTGAAGTTTTTGACCTGGATAATCTGTCAGCGTCAGTGAAACTTCCTTAGCATTTTCCAGCAAAGCTGTGGGAATACTCACCGTACCGTAAAACACCTGCCCGTTGGGGGGGAGTTCCGAGGGCAAATCCTCGGCAGTCGCGCTTAGGGCCCGGCCACGATCGTCAGTGACGTTCAAGAAACTGTAGAGAAACCTCACAGCTTGGGAGCCCTCATTTTTCATGCTCACGTCTAGCAGCATGGAATTGTTGCGCTGACTGGCCGCGCTCACTTCCAGGGTTATTCCCCCGTCGCGACTGTTCAGGGGAAACTTGGCGCTGGCATTTTGTGCAGCCGGTTTTTTGGCCGCGGCTGGTTTAGAGCTTGCCTTCTCTGTTTTAGTATTTGCCCCGGCCGTTTTTTCGGGATCGCGACCTTCTACCCGTGCTTTGACGGTTGTGAGAATGTCTTTTTCTTTCAAAATGCTCACTTGGTCTTTGCTAGCGGTCGTTCCAGCCTTGCCACTGCCAGCATTGTTGCTGGGACGAACATCGGGTTGAGTCGTTCCTTGTAAGGCTTCGCGACCTATAGTAAATCCCCAAACAGAACTCGTCACGCCTGCTCCAAACATCAGAGCCAGCAGAATTAGAGTCAGCACTACCGTCGAATTCACTGCCATTGCCTATAAGTTTATGCCGAGTCGTAGAAACTGCTTTGTCCGGTCGATCGGCGAGAGCACATTGGCTAACAGGCGATCGGGGACTCAGCAGATCTAAAGATTTTGATTTTTGTTCTCTAGTTCTAGCACGGACTGAGAAATTATGTTATAATTCATTTTGAGTTAGGTCGAAGAAATCGATTTAACGGCAGTTGGCCGAGCGGTTTAGGCAGCGAACTCATAATTCGCCCCAGGCAGGTTCAACTCCTGCACTGCCGATTTTTAAGAACATAGGACGCTCCGCGCGCGAAAAACCCGGTTTCTTCCTAGAGGCTTGCTTACCCAAAAGCCCCTATTCTGGTAGAAACCGGGTTTTTTACGTTGTCAGTGGGCGGAAACGAAGTATTTTGCTCAGTGATGGACGCAAAAAGTGGTTTGACGCGCTACTTACAGCCCACCCTACTTAGTTTATTTAGCTGGACTTTGTTTAACAGTCAGTTTTGCCCAATCTCAAATCTCAAATCTCAAATCGTATCAACCCTTAATTAACTCCACTCCGTCGCGCCCGTCGAGCTCTTGAACGTAAACCTTAACTTGTTCTTCCTTTGCAGTCGGCAACTTTTTACCCGTAAAATCCGGCTGAATCGGTACTTCTCGGTGGCCGCGATCGACTAATACCGCTAACCAAATTTTCTCCGGCCGCCCGTAATCGTTCACCGCATTCAAAGCCGCTCGAATCGTTCTGCCTTTATATATAACGTCATCTACCAACACCACGGTTTTGCCCGTCAAATCGAAAGGAATTTCTGTTTTAGCCGGTGTCCGCATCGCAACTCGATCCAAGTCATCTCGGTAAAAGGTAATATCCAAAGCGCCCACGGATACTTTAACTTGTTCGAGCACTTCAATTTGATCTGCCAAAATTTGAGCTAAAGGCACTCCTCTACTATGAATGCCCAACAGCACTAACTCCGAGGGGTTCCCTGATTTTTCGACAATCTGGGAAGCGACGCGGGTGAGAGTGCGCCTCACTTCATCAGGGGATAAAATTTGGATAATTTTAGTCATTGGTTGCTGCGAGCTAATTGTTGGCTGTTGGCATATCGAACAATTGGAGATTTGAGATTTGAGATTTGAGATTGACTTGACAGATGAATCTGGGGGTTTGAACTCAAGTCAAAACTTTTTTTACTCCTGTCTGTGGCGGATCTCTGTCTTCTGCTGGGCTTACCCGGAACCGATGAAAAGCAGATGCTGCGATTGCAATGCTTGGAGCGCGAACAATAACAGAAATACGTTATTTATGCCTGATACTTTTAATTCAGACAATCCCCGACAATCGGTGAAAATCTGAATATAGCACACTCATCAGACAGGTCCCAGAGTATGGTGGTATCCCAC
>NZ_JAUBUJ010000130.1:0-20503 GCF_036705405.1 Microcoleus sp. B13-B6 | reverse complement strand
CCGTGCCCGCCCCCACCCACAGACGATTTCACAGGCGTTTGGGACATGGGGGCAACCACAGGGGGATTGCCCCTACCAAGAATGAAACCGCCCTGCCTTAATAAGGAGGGGACAAGATTCCGATCTTTCGTCCCCCTTCTTAAGGGGGATTTAGGGGGATCGAGATATGTGCAACTTCACATTAAATTGGTATTACGCACGATGGCTAAAAACCCGGTTTCGGCCTCAATCTAAAAAATGTAATTAATTAATTAAGTAGATTAATGATAGATCATACTGATGAGAATTATGGGGAATTGCAACAACAGCAACAACAAATCCTTGCTAAAACCGCACTTTCTCTCTCCGAATCCGTCAATCTAGAAGATATTCTCAACACTACGGTAACGGAACTCAGAAACATTCTGCAATGCGATCGGGTAATTATCTTCCAATTTGCTCCAGACTGGAGCGGAAAGGTGTTGGTAGAGTCAGTTGGTTCAGAATGGACAGCAATCTTATCCACTCAGATACACGATCCTTGCGTGGGTGAAAACTATATCGAACCCTTCAAACAAGGCTTATTTACCTCTAAATCTGATATTTATACTGCCCCAATTGATACTTGTCACCGGGAATTCCTGACCACTTTTCAAGTTAGAGCTAACCTGGTTATTCCTATCCTTAAGGGAGAAGAACTTTGGGGATTATTGATTGCCCATCACTGTGCAGCACCTCGCGAATGGCAACCATCAGAAATTGAACTCATGCGACAGCTAGCAACTCAAGCTGGAATTGCCATTCAGCAAGCTGATTTATTTCCTCAAGTACAAACGGAACAGAGGGAGCGCCAACCAGCAGGAATTTCCCTACAGCAACTCCATACTGAACTCGAACAACCAGGCAGAGAACGGACACCCGAACTCACTGAAGTCAACGATAGCTTGCAACACTACATCACTCAAGTTGAAGACCTATATAATAAGGCTCCCTGTGGCTATCATTCCCTAGATGCAGCAGGAACAATAATTATGATTAATGATACGGAACTGAAGTGGTTAGGCTATTCCCGCGATGAAATTGTCCACAAGAAGAAATTTGTGGATTTAATTACAGTTGAAAGTAAAAATATTTTTTATCAAAACTTTCCCTTATTTAAAAAACAAGGATACATCGATAATTTAGAGTTTCAGATATTGAATAAAAATGGAGAACCCCTTTGGATTAACCTAAATGCTACAGCAATTTATGATGAAGCAGGTAACTTCATGATGAGTCGTTCTAGCGTATTTGATATCACAGATCGCAAACGTACAGAAGAAGCATTCCGCCAATATGAACGCATCGTCTTCAATACAACAGATGGGATTGTGTTGATGGATCGTAACTATATTTATCAAATAGTCAATCAAGCTTATTTGAATTGGTGCAACAAATCTGAAAGCGAAGTTATCGGAAATTCTGTTAGAAATATCCTGGATGCAGACGTGTTCGATAACATGATAAAACCTCGGTTAGACAGATGTTTGACGGGCGAAAAAATTCAGTATGAAAACTGGTTTGATTCTCCCAATTTAGTCAGGCAATTTTTGAGCGTTACTTATATACCTTTACGTGATGCAGGCGAAAATATTGTAGGGGTAATCGTCAGTCTGCGCGATCTGACTAAGCTTAAACAAGCCGAACAAATGCTGGAGCTTCAGGCTGTCATTACCCGCAACATGGCCGAAGGCATTTGTTTAGTAAGAACAGATAATGCAGTTATTGTCTATGCCAATCCTAAATTTGAGCAGATGTTTGGCTATGACTCTGGCGAACTCAACGGTCAGCACGTTTCAATTCTCAACTATGGCAGCGCATCGGTGAGTCCTGAAGATACAAATCAAGCCATTCGGTCTGCCGTTTTACAAAGGGGTGAATTTAGCTATGAAGTTCATAATGTCAAGAAAGATGGGACTCCATTTTGGTGTAGTGCGACTTGCTGTGTATTCAATCATTCAGACTATGGCGATGTTCTGGTGGCAGTTCATCAAGATATCACAGTAGCGAAGCACCTCGAAGAACTTCGACAAGAGGCGGCAGTAGCCTTACTACAGAAATCCCGAAAGGAAAATTTGCTATGGAGGATTACTCAAGGGATTCGCCAATCTTTGGATCTGGAGGCAGTTCTAAATACTGCTGTTACTGAAATCAGGCAGACATTACAAACGGATCGCGCTGCTATTTACCGCTTTAATCCTGATTGGAGTGGTGATTTTGTCGTGGAGTCAGTTGGTGAGGATTGGGTAAAACTGATAGGAAGCGATGTTCAAAAAAATTGTGCAGATACCTATCTGCAAGAAACTCACGGCGGTCGATTCCGCAATCATGAAAATTTTGTTATTAATAATATTTACAGCGCTGAACTTCAACCCTGTCATATCGAGCTAGTGGAACAATTCCAAGCAAAAAGTTATGCAGTCTTCCCGATATTTTTGAGAGAAAATCTCTGGGGTTTGTTAGCTATCTACCAAAATAAGGCACCTCGTCAATGGCAATCGTGGGAAATAGAATTAGTTGAACAGATTGCCAGCCAATTGTCGATCGCCATTCAGCAATCCAAGCTCTACCGACAACTTCACCTAGAACTGCAAGAACGTAAGCAAGCCGAAGCCACGATCCGAGAAGCCGAACGACGCTGGCGATCGCTTTTGGATAACGTGCAGTTGATTGTTGTCGGACTTGATATAGGGGGAAATGTCAATTACGTTAATCCTTTCTTCTTAAAACTCACAGGATATACTCACCCAGAAGTTCTCGGAAAAAATTGGTTTGAAAACTTCTTACCCCGTTCTATCCAACAATCGATTAAAGTTGTTTTTTCGGAAGTTTTAGCCTCTAACTATCATCTCTATTATCAAAATGCCATCTTGACTGAATCGGGTGAAGAACGGTTCATTGCGTGGAACAATACCATTCTGCAAGATTCAGAGGGAAACATCATTGGAATTATCAGCATTGGGGAAGATATTACCGAACGACAAAAGCTCGAACACATTAAAAATGAGTTCATTGGCATTGTCAGCCATGAACTTCGCACTCCTTTGACAGGAATTCAAATGTCATTGGGGCTAATAAAAAGTGGGGTTTATGATAAAAAACCAGAAAAATCTAGACGCATGATTGAAATTGCCCTCCTCGATACCAATCGTTTAGTGAACCTGGTTAATGATATTTTAGATTTGGAGCGCCTAGACTCCGGGCGGGCAATTCTGGAGAAAACTGTTTGCAAAGCTGCCGATTTGATGCAGCAAGCAGTAGATAGCACTCAGGCGATCGCTATTCAACAGCAAATATCATTAATCGTTACCCCCACGGATGCAGAAGTCTGGGCAACAGGAGATGCGATCGTCCAAACCTTAACAAATTTGCTCAGTAATGCGATTAAATTCTCACCTGCCTATTCCACAATTCATCTGAGTGCCGAAAACCAGACAGACTTTGTGCTGTTCCAAGTTAGCGATCACGGACGAGGCATTCCAGCCGATAAACTAGAACTCATTTTTGGGCGATTTCAGCAAGTCGATGCCTCCGACTCCCGTGAAAAAGGAGGCACCGGTTTAGGTTTACCCATCTGTCGCAGTATAGTTGAGCAGCATGGTGGCAAAATCTGGGCGGAAAGTATCTTAGGTGAAGGCAGCACATTTTGCTTTACCCTACCCTTACCCACCATTGAATAACGCTTAGATTAATCGGTAGCATCCATCCCAAATCCAAAATCTCCAATCCAAAATCCCATGACTGACAGACAAATTCTAGTTGTTGACGATGAAGAACACCTTCGGGAACTTGTGCAGGCCTGCTTAGAAGATTTAGGCGGATGGGAAACAGTGGCGGCAGGATCGGGAGAGGAATGTTTACAAATACTGCAAACAGAACAACCCAACGCTATTTTGCTGGATGTATCTATGCCGGGAATGGATGGGTTTGCTGTGTACGAGACCCTCCAGTCCGATCCGATTACCCGATCGATTCCAGTGATTCTGCTGACAGCGAAAGTTTTGCCCAGCGATCGGGCTAAATTTGCCAAGATGGCGGTAGCTGGGGTAATTGCCAAACCAATCCAACCCATCACCTTGACGGAAGAAGTAGCAGAGATTTTGGGATGGGAGGATTGACAATCAAGCATCCAGGATACAAGCCCCCGGATTCATTCCGAAAGCAGACTCAGGACGCAGAAATAAAAAACCTGTATCCGATGAAACTTGCCCCCCGAATTTATCCGTGGGGTGAATGCTTCAATCGAAAATCGAAAATCGAAAATCGATTGACTTTCACCATTTTTGTCAATTTTTGTAACAATAACGGAATCTTTACCAATTCCTTACCGTTGCTATTTACTCTCCTGCTATGCAGCTAACAGTTCTTGGCATTAGGAGGAGACTCAATGAATGCTTTTCAGGCTTTGAATGATATAAATCAGGATGTCGCAGGTTCATTTTCCCGTTTTCCCACTGGTTGTCAGCAATCCACACTTGGGATTGCTCATACAGAGGAAACACCGATCGCAGGTATTAGAATTCAAGAAAAGGATCTGACACTTATCCTTAAAGTTCACATTTATGACATTCATCTTGTCAAATTGAATCTCCAAATCACTCCAGAAACTGTTTTAATCCAAGGTCAACCTACCGAAGCGGCTGGAGTAGAAGGTTATTTCTTATATCTTGCACCATTCTCAATTAGCCTTTTAGGAACAGGCAAGATGCCTGTTCCACAAGAAAATCTACTCTTTGTGGAACGGGCATCTTGCCCGTTCTTGAGAATAATGCAAGATGTGAATTATTTCCTTCCTAGTGGATTTCAAATTCTCATCCCGTTGCCCCACCGCGTACATCCTGAAATCTATGGGACTGAAATACACTCGGATCGTTTAACAATTCAGCTTGCCAAAGAGTTGAGAGTTCCGCCCTCCCAAGTTCGGATTCAAGTCTCAAATACACATCTTTGAGCGATTCCTCAAAGATGTGTATTTGAGACCCAATTGACCACCGAAAAATTGATTTCTAATCAACCCAAATAAAATGAACACTTTGCAAATAGCTAATTATGATGGCAGTCTCCTGCCCGAAAGCAAGATGATAGGGAAACAAATTCTCATCGTTGATGACCAAGAACACCTCCGTGAACTGATACAGATGTGCCTGGAAGACCTCGCGGGATGGAATACCCTGGTGGCCGAATCAGGACAAGAATGTTTACAAATCCTACAAACAGAACGACCTAACGCTATTTTGCTGGATGTATCAATGCCGGGAATGGATGGGTTTGCTGTGTACGATCGTCTCCAATCCGATCCCATAACTCGATCGATTCCAGTGATTCTGCTGACAGCAAGAGTTTTGTCAAGTGATATGGCCAACTTTGCCAAAATGGGTGTTGCTGGGGTAATTCCCAAACCATTTGAACCCACCAGCCTGCCGGGAAAAGTGGCAGAGATGTTGGGATGGGATGATTGACACTCCCCGGTATGGCAGACGCAGGATTCTTAAGACTTTACCTCTACATTCATACAGTTGCTGCTTCAACCCAGCTTACAGCAGTTGGCAACAAAAGATAAATACACTTTCGTCGATAAAAAAGAGGTTTTGATGACAAGCTGTCCTTGCTGCACGAATCAAATGCTGCGTCACCTTCGCCACAGTCAAGTATACTGGTTTTGCCGTCAGTGTTGGCAAGAAATGCCTGTTTCCCCTCTTAACAGCTACGGTTCATCGCCCTCTATAAATTTAGTTACAGACTTAAGGATTAAGAAGCTACTTTCTTGAGAGGCGATAGTTTTAAGGTAAAATTCCATCGCACAGGCGTGACGCCCGTGCCACAATGGAGGCGGACGAATAAAAGGGATCTCGCACTTAGCGACTAAACCTCCTCAAAAATTGCGCCTCGCTGCTGTAGATTCACCTGCATCTCCTCATCGATTCCTGAATTATTCCCGAATCTGGCTGACTCGACATTCGCACCACTGAAATTAGTATTTGTTAAGTTCACTTCCAGCAGATTTGCGCCGCTCAAATTGGCACCGCTGAGGTTAGCTAAAGCTAGACTTGCTTTGTGCAAATCTGCGCCGCTTAAATCAGCATTTCCTAAGAAAGCCCCACTCAAATCTGCACCGCCGAATTTGGCATTTTGTAGGTTGGCGTCGCTGAAATCGGCATCGTTTAAGGTTGCGCCCCGGAAATTTGCCCGATCGAGATTTGCGCTGCTAAAATCCACTGCACTTAAAGTCGTTCCGCGCAAGCTACCACCCGCGAAATCTAGTGCTGGGTTGAGATTGGCGATTTTGGCCAACTCTACAAAGTTGTCGGTTTCAGCAGAGATAATGCGATCGACCATTTCCTGCAATTCCGATTCAGCTTCCGGCACAATTTCCACTTCGCGCGGTTCAACCGGAGGCAAATTGTAGGACAATAGCGCCCAACTGAGGGCAGGTTGGAGTTTATTTGCTTGCAGGTATATAGTCAGGATTCTTTCTAAAATCGAATGTTGATTGGGCGTGATTTCGTGCGGCCACAAACCCTCCGCATCTGTGAGATTAATATCTTCTTTAGCAACTTCAAAAGCCGCTGCCATCCGAAATTCTTTGGCAGCTAATTCTCCCAGCTTCGCACTTTTTAGCAAACCTTTTAATACTGATTTGCCCTGTTCTACTGCAAAAATCCAAGCTGGCGTTCTATCATCGCTGATTGTGGAAACGTGACAAAATATGCTCTCTGTTTCCTGAGTTTTTTCCGCCTTCTCCCCGCCCTGAACTCCCCGCTGACTTTGGGTTGCTAAAATTTCTGCACTGCTTTGAATGGCCAGGGTTTCTTCTATTGGCAAAAGCTTGAAAGAACCGACTAACTGACGTGATGCTACGGGAATTTCGCAGTTTTCTAGATAGAGTTTTAGCGTCCCGCCTTGCAGACCAAACTTGACGCGACCACCTAGCAGGGGTTCCCAATGCTCGTTAAAATTCAGGCTCAAGTGAATGTCGAGCTGCTGGGTTTGGGGTGCAACCGATGGAACGGGAATTGCTTCTAATTGCATCCACAAGCAATCTGGGTATTTGTTGTGTGACTCTAGCGATCGCATATCGGGTAGAATTGCTGGCACTACCAGCCTGTAATTGATATTTAAATTAGTTTATCATCTCTAATCGATCGCAACACAGCTTTTTTTGGCGGGTTTAAATTGTAAATTTTGTTGAATTATATCCGCCCTCATGGGTTTTGCTGAATTTGGCTTTTTACCCAATTCCGAAATGCTTTCACTAATTCCAAATAGTCCATTGTTTCTGCTTGTTCCAAAAATCTGACAATCTCTAATATCGGTAAGCTGGGAAATGCTAAACTGATCTCGCTCTCAACGTATTCTCCATTTTCTAATCTGTTGATTCTGAGTCGCACTCCATTATAAATCCAAACTTCCGGCACTCCCAGATCCGCATAAACCTGCAAGGTATTTTCCGAACGGCTGGTAATATCAATTTCCACCACTAAATCCGGCGGCGGATCTTGAGTCAGGTCAATTCTTTTTTTGCCTTTAACTGCACTAACATTTTGGATGTAAAAACATTCATCCGGTTCTACACCGCTAAGTTCAGGACGCTTGAAAGTGGTGGAACCAAGAGGCTCAATTCTCACCTCTAATTCTTCCGCTAAGGTTTCCACAAATCGACCCATTATTGTTTTGAAGCGTTCGTGTTCTGGAGAAGGTACCCTAATTTCCAGATTGCCGCGATTATATGTCAGTCGAATTTGCCGATCGCCGATTTCGGCAAGCAAATTTTCGTAGGTTTGCCAACTGATACCCGATAGCTGGACAATTTGTTCGGGTGGGGCGAGAGTTTTAGCGGTCATAGTGCTACTTTGGTGAAGAGTTCAATCGCACTTGTGCATTATATCATCAATCCGGGCGATGGCTACGCCCCGGCCCCGGCCTACGCACTCCTCACCTTCACTCACTCATCTGCGCCGGAAATACCGCAGATAAATCGAGAGACAAATCGGGGAAACCTGGAATTACCACAACCTCATTCGGCAAAACCACTCGTTTGACTCGATAATCGAAACCACCTCTTTGTTTTTGATAAGGTTCGCTGTGCATTTCCAGTTGAATATCTACCAAATTAAATATCCAATAATCAGAAATTCCCGATTCAGCATAGAGAGATAACTTGGTTCTCCTGTCGTATTTCAAAGTAGAATCAGAAACCTCAATTACCAACAAAATATCAGCAGGCTGCGGGTGAGAAGATAAATAATTATCAGAACGATTGCAAGCAATAACAACATCAGGCTCTGGTTCGCTATCAGCCGACAAAATAATCGGCTCTTGACCGCGCACGATCGCTCGTTCTTCCAGCAGTGGGTACAATTTTTTAAGCAATAGCGAGTTGCAAACAGAGTGAAACGTACCTTTAGCAGCCATAATGATAATTTCTCCGCGAATCAATTCAACTCGGTCATCGGGGGCGAAAAATCCCAGTTCTCCCAAACGGTGATATTCGGCGATCGAGAATCGTTTTGCAGTTACGGCAGTCATAGCTTTTCTTACCCTCTACAATTACCAACCTTTCCAATTCTACTCAAAAATCCCGCCCCGTGTCCTCAATTCAACCTTCAGGGCTTCCGAAATTCCCACACAACCAGAAAAGTTCGCATTTTTAACCACCGTATTTTTCAAATCAGCGCGGGTCAAATCAGCACCGTTTAAAATCGCACCACTCAAATTAACACCACTTAAATCAGCATTTTTGAAATCAGTATTTGTCAAATTTGCATTTACTAAAATCGCATTCGGTAAATAAGCACTGCTCAAATTAGCGTCGGTTAAATTTGCACCGCTCAAATTAGCCCTGGGCAGCTTTGTTCGCAAATCTGCACCGCTCAAATTGGCGCTGCTGAGTTCAGCATCCCGCAAATTAGCATTGCACAAATTAGCATCAATTAAAATAGCAGCGCTCAGCAAAGCACCGCTGAGATCCGCCAAAGTCAAATCTGCGCCTCGGAGGTTGGTTTCGCGCAAATCCGCACCGTTAAAATCAGCGTAGTGCAAGTCAAAACCGCTTAAATTAGCCCCAGCAAAATCCTCAATCGGATTCAAACCAACTGTTTCTGCAAGTTGTACAAAACTCTTATTTTTATCAATTAAAAACAGTTCCCGCACGATCGCCAATTGCTGCTGTCGGTACTCGTCGGCCTTCTCGTAATCTGCTAAATACTTGTAAGCAACCTTCAAATTCTTGAGAGCATTGCGCTCAATGCGATCGTCCTTGCTGGCGCGCGCGATCGACAACTGCTGGTGATAGCATTCGATCGCACCAGGCAAATCTCCCTTAGCATCGTAAGCTAGCGCCAAATTACCCAAAGTTTCCAACTCAGAGCGCCCGTCGCCAGTGTCCCGCGCGATCGCCAAACGCTGTTGCTGGTAATCAATAGCACCAGAAAAATCCTCAAGAGCACAGCAAGCATTGCCCAGATTTCCCAAAGCATTTGCCTCACCCCGGCGATCGCCAATTTCCCGCGCTAACACCAAATGTTGCTGGTAGCAGTCGATCGCCTGAGCATAATTTCCCAGCGCTTCGTAAGCTACGCCCATATTACCCAGCGCCGCACCCGATCGGCGCTTATCGTCCATTGAGCGATACAGCCCCAGCGCTTCCTGCCAAGAACCGAGCGCCGCCTCAAATTGACGCGCCTGATATTGCGAAATCCCCTGCTTGATTAGCTCGCTAGCTTGTTCGCTCATACTGTCAAAATTAGTTAATAACTAAAGTTGATATTAATCGACTCAAAGCGGTAATTGCTAATCGGTAATCAGTAATCGAGAATCGGTATAGCCCATCCCCCTCTCCCCCAGGGCGGTTTCATTTTCTTGTAGGGGCAAACCCCCCGTGGTTGCCCCTTTTGGGTTTGGGGCAGGCACTCTTAGCACTGCCCCTACAGAAAACCTCCTTTTGATCTGAGAATGAAACAGCCCTGCCCTCTCCCCCATCCGTATTTTCACGTCCGTGAAAAAAAAAGACAAAAAAAAGAGAGAGCTACCTAAGTAACTCTCTCTGCCATCAGGGTGCATCTACATAACACAATATAACACGACCGGGATGAGGGGTGTTACCCCCAAACGTGAAGATGTTGTAAAGAAATGTAGATTAATTATAAAGTTACGATCCCGCGAGAATGGCGAGATCAGGAAAAACCGATCGCCCGCCGCTGTATCCGCTACACGATCCCCTTAACGACTTGCTTAGCCTGGGGCGTTAAGCTTCGCCGTCAGCAGCTCATTGGTCAGTTTGGGATCGGCTCGGCCGCCCGTTTCCTTCATCACCTTGCCGACAAAAAAGCCCAGCAGCTTAGTTTTACCGGCTCGGTACTGTTCGAGCTCCTTGGGATTGGCGGCTAACACGGCATCGATCGCCCGATCGATCGCCCCAGTATCCGAAATTTGAATCAAACCCTTGCTCTCAACGAACTTCTGAGGCGAACCACCGTTTGCCAGCAACTCCGGCAAAATATCCTTAGCAATTTTGCCACTGATCGTGCCGGCCTCAATTAACCCCAGCAGTTCGGCTAAATCCTGCGGTTGGAAAGGAATTTCTGCGATCGCCAGCTTTTCATTTTTCAGATAAGCAGTAATATCGCCCATCACCCAATTGGCAGCTTGTTTAGCCACAGCACCGGCGGCGATCGATTTTTCAAAATACTCCGCCACCGCTTTGTCGTCAGTCAGCACCCGCGCGTCGTAGGGAGAAAGACCGAGCTCTGTTTCGTAGCGATTGCGCTTCATTGCCGGCAATTCCGGCAGTTGAGCTTGCCAATCCTGCAATTGCTCGGCTGAAACTTTGATCGGAGGTAAATCCGGTTCCGGGAAATACCGGTAATCGCTCGCACCTTCCTTAATCCGCATACTGAAAGTACACTGCTTGTTTTCATCCCAAAGCCGGGTTTCTTGGATGATGGTTTCGCCATTTTCCACAGCTTGAATTTGCCGCTCGATCTCGTAATCGATCGCCCGTTCGATGGCATTAAAAGAGTTCATATTTTTAATTTCCACCTTCGTGCCGAACTCTTTTTGGCCAACCGGGCGCACCGAAATATTCACGTCGCACCGGAGCGAACCTTCCTGCATATTCCCGTCGCCAACACCGATGTAGCGCACGATCCGGCGCAATTCTTGACCGTATTCGGCAGCTTCCGCGCCCGATCGCAAATCCGGTTCCGAAACAATTTCGATTAGAGGCACACCGGCGCGGTTGTAATCCACCATTGAATAAGTTGAACCGCTGAGCCGATCGCTGCCGCCGTGAACCAATTTTCCGGCATCTTCCTCCATGTGCAAGCGAGTGATCCCGATTTTTTTTCTAGTAGAATTTCCCGTCTCATCCACGAGTTCAATTTCTAGCCAACCGTTAGTAGCGATCGGCAAATCGAACTGAGAAATTTGATAATTTTTCGGCAAATCGGGATAGAAATATTGCTTGCGGTCAAACTTACTGTAAGGTGCGATGGAGCAGTTGAGAGCCAGCCCTGCTTTCACCGCATACTCCAGAACTTTTTGATTTAATACTGGCAACACTCCCGGCATTCCCATACAAATTGGGTCAATGTTAGTATTTGGGGCATTGCCAAATTCTGTAGAAGAACTGGAGAAAATTTTAGTATTCGTACTCAATTGACAATGAGTTTCGAGACCGATAATGGCTTCGTACTGAGTTTGGTTTTTTATCGAAGAGGGTGCAGCAGCAGTCATAAGCGATTTAAAAGACTGAAATAACTTTAGATTTTATTTTAGCTTTTTATTGACCAAAGTGATTGGAGAGTATTTGTAGGTAGGGGCGGTTTCATTGGTGTCAACAAGCCCCTCACACCCGCATTCGGGCTGGTTTAAACCCCTGCCGGAATCGGGAAAAGCGCCTTTCGTTTAGTAGAGACAGCGTGCGGCACACACAATGCCCTGCTACAGAGTTGCGATGCGATCGACGCCCCGATCCACGCCGATCTCCTTTCGATCGCCCTCAAACAACAAGTCTGTGCAAAAATATACTTAGGGTCAGCTCCTGCCCGCACCCTTTCCTTACCCAGGAGAGTTTTAGATCGATCCACCACAATTGCCGATCGATCTACACCCCAGATCCTTTTACTGGCAATCTTTAATAACGCCGCCCGCCTCCAACGATCGGGCTCCACGCACAGACTAAAAATTAAAAATGTATAATTTAACAGGAAATTCTATATTTTTAATTTTTAAGCTTTAATTTTGAATTCTCAAAGTAACACTGGCCTAAGTGTCAAAACTATGCGTGAAATTCCAGTTAAAAGTGCCACACTGTTTCAGAACAGCATCACTGAGGTAGAGCCGGCGGAATCAGCCCTCGAACTCGCTTGGAACGAACTCGAAAAACAAACAGCAGAAACCATTGCTCACATTGCCAACGCGGGCTCAGCAAATACACAGGAACTCAGCGACCGCTTGGCCGAGGCAAAGCAACTCCGGCAGCAACTTCAAACTCAAATAAAAAAAGCCAACTCGCGGCGGGAATTTCATCTAGAAAACTCACCAATGGCAGTGGTAGAGTGGGACAGCGAATTTCGGGTAGTGCGGTGGTCGCCAATGGCAGAACAAATATTTGGCTGGAGTGCAGCAGAAGTAATGGGCAAATACTGGCACGAATGGTCAATAGTTCATCAAGAAGACTTCGAGCAAGTGTGCGCCGTCACAAATCAACTGTTACACAACAGAGAGCCCCGCAATGTTTGCCACAACCGCAACTATACCAAAGATGGCTCGGTAATTTACTGCGAATGGTACAATTCTGCCCTAATCGATGAATCGGGAAGATTAGTTTCAATTCTATCTTTTGCCAGAGACATAACCGATTTCCACCGCACTCAAGAAGAACTGCATCGGCGCGAACAAGCTTTCAGCACCCTAGCGGAAAATGCGACCGATATTATCGCTCGGTTCGATCGCAAACTACGCCACATTTACATCAACCACGCAGTAGAATCAGCAACCGGAAAACCCCCCGCAGAATTGATTGGCAAAAGCAACAGAGAATCAGGAATGCCACCACACTTGTGCGACCTGTGGGATGAGGCTTTTATGAAAGTTTTGGGTAGCGGCAAACAAGAAACCATAGAATTTGAGTTTCCCACTCCCGATGGCATAAAACATTACCACTGTCGAGTCATTCCCGAATTTGCTGAAGACAATTCAGTAGAAACAGTTTTATCCATCTCCCGCGACATCACAGAACTAAAACAAGTCGAAGATCAGTTGCGACAAAGCGAATCCAAATTTAAAGCCATAGTTGATTCTAACATGATCGGTCTAATTTTTTGGGATCTTAACGGCAGCATTACAGATGCCAACGCCGCTTTTTTAAACACCGTCAACTATACGCGGGAGGAGCTGCTTGCCGGAAGAGTTAACTGGCAAGAAATGACACCGCCCGAATACGTGCGTTTAGATACAGAAAAAGTGGCAGAACTGAAGGCTAGAAATACGGTTCTTCCCTTTGAAAAAGAATTTATACGCTCCGATGGTAGCCGCGTTCCCGTGCTGCTGGGCAGCACATTTTTAGAAGGAACGAAGCAGTTAGGCGTCAGTTTTGTGCTGGACTTAAGCGAGCGCAAGCAGGCAGAATTGGAGTTGCAAAAACACCAGCAACTTTTAGAGAGTATTGTTACAACTATACCTAACTTTCTATACATTTACGATGCAGTTGACAGCAAAAATATGTATGCAAATGAATCGGTCACAGCCATGCTGGGATACACTCCCCAAGAATTGCGAGATTTGGGTAAAGACGCTGTAGCTAACTTAGTTCATCCCGATGATATTTTAAAGCTAATTACAGGTATGGAGCGACTCAAACACAGCAGGAATCCCTATGAAACGGATGACAGAGACTACAGAATCAAACACAAAAATGGGGAATGGCGCTGGGTACACGATCGCTCTAAAATTTTCAAAAGAACCCCAGACGGACAAATTTTACAATTTATCGGTTCCGTACTCGACATCAGCGATCGCAAACAAGCCGAAGAATCATTAAAACAGCAAAAAGAACTGCTGCAAACTATATTCGACAACGTGCCAGTCATGCTCGCATTCTTGGACAAAAACAGTCAAATAAACTGGGTAAACCGCCACTGGGAAGAAGTGCTAGGCTGGAGTTTGGCAGAAATCACAAACCGGGATATCTTGGCCGAATTTTATCTGCAGCCAGAAGACCGTCAATATGTTTGGGATGAAATTGAAGCAGCAAATCCGAACTGGAGCGACTTCAAGACAAAAGTTAGAGACGGGCGAATTATCGACACTTCTTGGGCCAATGTTCGTCTTTCGGACGGCAGGTGTATCAGCATTGGTCAAGATATTACCGAACGCAAACGAGTAGAAGCTGAACTTAAAGAACTCAACGAAACTTTAGAAGCTCAAGTCGCGCAGCGTACCGCAGAATTAGAAACTTTTTTTGATGCTTTGCCCGATCACATTTTTGTGGTAGAGCGCGAGAACATGTGCCTGTCTTTTGTCAACCAATCTGTGGCCAAAACTGCTGGATTAAATAGCAGAAAAGAGATGCAGGGCAAAACTATTTTTGAATGTTTCGCCCCAGAAATAGCCGCAAAATTCTCTAGGGAAAATTCGCAGGTATTTGAAACAGGGGAAACTCTGCACTTGCAGGATAAATTTGTGATATCTGGCGACACTACTTACTACGATACTTTTAAAATTCCCCTGAGAAATATCGAGGGCGAGGTTTATGCTTTAATTGGGACTTCTCGCGATATCACTGAGTTGGTAGAGACAAAACAAGCTTTGTCAGAACGGACAGAGCAATTAGAAGCTGCCAATCAAGAATTAGAATCTTTTTCTTACTCAGTTTCCCACGACTTGCGCGCACCTTTGCGACACATTTCAGGTTTTGTAGAAGCCTTGAAACAGCGGCTAGAATTAACGGAGGCTTTGAGCGATCGCAAAATAGTTCACTATATGGAAGTAATTGAAGACAGTAGCCAAAAAATGAGCCTGTTGATTGACGGTTTGCTCGCCCTGTCGCGGGTGACTCGCACCGAGTTGAGGCAAATTCCGATCGATCTGAGCCGTTTGGTACAAAATGCGATTAAATTGACTAAACCACCAACCGTCGCAGATCCGGCCCAAACTCCCCACAGCGTTGAATTTGCCGTCGGAGATTTGCCGACAGTAATGGGAGATCCAACCTTGCTGCAACAGGTGTTCAGCAACTTGATTAGCAACGCCGTCAAGTTCAGCCGCGGACGCACTCCGGCTACAATAGTTATTGAGGGTTTACCTGATGGGACGATTTTTGTCAAGGATAACGGCGTGGGTTTTCCGATGGAATATGCCGATCGCCTGTTTGGAGCCTTTCAGAGGCTGCACTCCCAGAGAGAATTTGAAGGTACGGGCATCGGTTTGGCGATCGTCCAGCGGATTATTCACCGCCACGGCGGCACTGTTTGGGCTGAAAGCCTACCTAGTCAAGGAGCCACGTTTTACTTTAAACTAGCGCAAACAATCTCAAACGGTAATATAGATTCGTAAGTTAAGTGTATAAGAGTTTTAAATTCTAAATTTAAAACTCTTATACACTTAAATAAGTCACAATCGGTGAGAGCATCAGAATTTTGGTGTGACAGCAGTGTTCACTGTTAGGCATGGAAGCGAAAGCTCTAGGCCGGGCTGTGCAAGATGTTCGTACTCCTAAAAAATGCTCTTTTAAAAATTGGGATGATCCCCAATCGGTTCGGTCAGCCCTCGACTGGCAGTGCTAAATAAAGGTCTTGCGAGTAGAGTATATAATTGATTTTGCTAAAAATAACTAAAAATATCGAGATAAAATTAACCACCAAATTCCGTCTAAATAATTACTAGCAAAAACACGAATAACCAATTGAAAACCTACCCAATACCTTATGTTAGATATAAATCAGACTAACTATCTACTAAAAATGGTAGCGGAATCAACATTAAACTTGTTGATTATCGAAGACATGGCAGAAGATATGGAATTAATAGTGCTCGCCTTAGAAGCGGGGGGGGTAAATTTTAAGTGCGAGACGGCAGAAACAGCAACAGAGTGCAGAAAACTGCTCCAGAATTGCAAGTACGATGCTGTACTCTCAGATTACCGCCTCCCCGGCTTCAACGGTTTAGAAGTGTTGAAATTAATGCAGGAATTAGGGCAAGACATACCCTTAATTTTAGTAACGGGAAGTTTGGGAGAAGAAGCTGCCGTTGAGTGCATAAAAGCCGGAATGACCGATTATGTATTAAAAGGGCGGCTGTTTAGGTTGCCAACAGTCTTAGAACGATCGCTCCAAGAATACAAAATGCGGCGCCAGCAACAAGAAGCGATCGTCCAAATTCAGCGGCAAGCTCAGCGAGAAGCGATCGTCAACCGCATCCTCCAAGCCATGCGCTTCACCCTTGTACTCGACGAAGTGCTCCAAACCACTGCAGATCAACTGCACGAAGCTCTAGACATCAGCGCCTGCGCCATCTTGCAGCCAGATGCTGAAGGCGGCATCAGAGTTCGCTACATCAGCAAAGCATCCGACAGAGAAGGGTTTGTCGGGCTAAATTGCAAAGTGGCCGAGCACTACCGATCCGGGCTCGCGGCTGGGGAAACCCTGATTATCGACGAATTATCCACCCTGTGCCCGTCCCTGCAAGAATCAGCAGGGTTGGTAGGGTTTCGCTCCGTCGCGATCGCCCCGCTGCTCTACCAGCAGTCATTTTTGGGAGGAATTAGCCTCTATCAGTGCGATCGGGCGCGCTGTTGGAGCGCAGAAGAACTGTCACTACTCAAAGCCATAGCCGATCAGTGCGCGATCGCGATCCACCAAGCCGAACTCTACCAACAAGCCCAAACCGAACTTGCAGAACGCAAGCGCGCCGAAGCAGAAGTCTGCGGCATCCAGCAGCAGCTAGCCACAATGGCAGCCAACATTCCCGGCTCAGTCTACCGCACCGTGCTGCATCCAGATGGCAAAATCTCCATGCCCTACATCAGTCCGGGCGTGCGCGAGGTTACTGGGTTCGCGGCCGAAGAAGTGATTTCCCACCCGGAACTATTGACCGAAATCATCCATCCAGAGGACAAAAGCTCGTCTGACAGTGGCGTAGCAGCATCGAGAGCGAGTCTTTTGCCGTGCGATCGCCAGTACCGCATCGTTCTGAGATCTGGGGAGGTCAAGTGGGTGCAAGACAGCGCTAAATTTTCCAAAAACGAAAACGGCGACGTAATTATAGACGGAGTAGCGCTCGACATCAGCGATCGCAAACAAGCAGAATCAGCCCTGCGCCAAAGCGAACAGCGATTTCGATCGCTGATTGAAAACGCCACAGACATCACGATCATTCTCGACGCCGAAGGAATCTTCCGCTACATCAGCCCTTCGGTTAAGCGAATTTTAGGATACCCGCCCCACCAGGCGATCGGGCGCAGCGCCTTAGAAATAGTTCACCCCGACGACTGCGCCACGATCGCCGAAACCCTCCACAAAGCCATTGAAAACCCCAAAAGAAGCCAGTGCCCAGTTGAGTACCGAGTCCGCCACCGCAACGGTTCCTGGTGTTATGTAGAAGCTGTAGCCACCAACTTGCTGTACGATCCCGCAGTCGAGGGAATCGTGATTAACTGTCACGACATCACTCAGCGCAAACTCGCCGAAGAACAACTGCTGCACGATGCTTTTCACGACGCCCTCACCGGATTGCCCAATCGATCGCTATTTACCGATCGGCTCGAACACGCTCTGAGGCTGGCCAAACGGCGCAAAGACTACTTGTTTGCCGTGCTGTTTCTCGATTTAGATAGATTTAAAGTAGTCAACGATTCCCTCGGCCACGCTATCGGGGATCAACTGCTAGTATCGATCGCGCGGCGTCTGGAAGCTTGTCTGAGGCCCGGAGATACAGTGGCCCGCCTCGGAGGAGACGAGTTTGTGCTGTTGCTAGAAGACATCGAGGGCATCAATGAAGCTACCACCATTGTCAACCGCCTGCAAAAGAAAATCACCTCCCCTCTCCTTCTAGACGGACACGAAGTATTTATCACCGCCAGCATCGGCATAGCTTTGAGTTCTGGCGAATACCTGGAACCGACAACCCTACTGCGCGACGCCGACACAGCAATGTACCGCGCCAAAGAACTCGGCAGAGCCCGACACGAAGTTTTCAACAGTTCCATGCACGCCCACGCTTTGCGCCTGTTGCAGCTAGAAAACGACCTGCGGCGGGCGATCGAATCAATTAGAGACCAGGCGAAAGAAGAAGACTTGGCCCCATCCCCAGAATCAGCCTTACCTCCCTTATCCGCAGCGCCCCAGTTTATTATTCACTACCAGCCGATCGTGTCGATCGCCAATAACACAATTACCTGTTTTGAGGCCCTAGTGCGCTGGCAGCATCCAGAACGAGGCTTAGTTTCCCCCGGTGAATTCATCACCATTGCCGAAGAAACCGGCTTGATCGTACCCCTGGGCCGCTGGGTACTCCGCACAGCTTGCCACCAAATCCGCCAGTGGCAGCAGCTATTTCCCAGCAACCCCCCCTTAAGCGTTAGCGTCAACATTTCTGTCAAACAGTTTTCTCAGCCAGATTTAATCGAATACATCGACCAAGTTCTTCAAGAAACTAACCTCGACGGCAGCAGTTTAAAACTAGAAATTACCGAAAGCGTACTCATAGAAAATTCCGAATCAGTAACAGCAATGCTGGTGCAGCTCAGAACCAGAAACATACACTTGTGCATTGACGACTTCGGCACCGGCTATTCCTCGCTCTCCTACCTGCACCGCTTCCCCACCAATACCTTAAAAATAGACCGCTCTTTTGTTAGCAGGATGGGAGGTGAGTTCGATTTCAGTAAAGGAGGCATTGATCCGACAGAAATTGTGCGGTCGATCGTTACTTTGTCCCACAATTTAGGCATGGATGTAGTAGCCGAAGGAGTCGAAGAAGCCTCGCAACTATCTATACTTAAAGGGTTAAAATGTGAGTACGCCCAGGGATTCTTTTTCTCAAAGGCAGTAGACTCTCAAACAGCAGCAGCCCTAATCCGACAGCAAGCAGAAAATCAGAATTTGCTGACATTTAGTTTGTTAGAGAAAGGCCAGTGAACTACCCACACTAAATCGAAACGATTATAGTGTGGGCTTCTAACATCACAGAGGAATGCCTCAGAACAGACTTGCGTCCAATCTTTGGTCTTACTTCCCCTCCGTTAGCAAAAACGGCTGTTCCATCCGTCTGTAGTATCCTGATGCCTTCGGATCTAATGTTTGTTGCGGCGTTACCATCACGGTCATGACGAGTACCGCAATTAGGACAAGTCCACTCCCTAATATCAAGCGGTAACTTATCAATCTGGTAATAGCAATTAGAGCAGAGCTTGGAGCTGGGGAACCAGCGGTCA
Organism: Microcoleus sp. B13-B6; assembly: GCF_036705405.1. Taxonomy (NCBI): domain Bacteria; kingdom Bacillati; phylum Cyanobacteriota; class Cyanophyceae; order Oscillatoriales; family Microcoleaceae; genus Microcoleus; species Microcoleus sp. B13-B6. The sequence goes on along the minus strand of NZ_JAUBUJ010000130.1, from coordinate 1,053 downwards.
ATTTCAACCAACTTGCCACCTTTTTTCTCTAGCTTGTAAGCTAGGAAATTGATAAAGGTTCCCCATCCCACATCAGATATGGCTTTAGCTAAATTGTGATTGCGTACCATGCCTTTGACATTAAGATTCTCTACTACGACAACTTGGTTTTCATTGACGAGCTTTCTCGAAAGCTTATGTAGAAAATCCTGACGGGATTTACTTACCCGTTCGTACACTTTAGCTACCGTCTTTTTAGCTTGGTTCCTTGAATTACTTCCTTTCTGTTTTTTAGCTAGCTTTTGTTGCTTGCGTTTGAGGTTTTTCTCGTGTTTGGCTAGATGCTTAGGGTTATCATACTTAGAGACTTTGCAGCCATTGCTCGTAATAGCAAAATGAGTCAATCCCAAGTCAATTCCAATTACTTTGCCGACCGTTGAAACAGTCGGATTGTCGCCTTCACTCTCCGTCAATATTGAGGCAAAGTATTTCCCAGAAGGATTTAAACTAACCGTTACGGTTTTGATTGTTCCTTCTATGTTCCTGTGCAACTTGGCTTTAACTTTGCCGACCTTGCCCGGAAACTGAATAAACCCATCAAGTACCTTGACATTTTGAGGATACTGAATCGATTGCTTACCATGCTTTGACTTGTAGCGCGGGAACCTACCACGACCTGCAAAAAAGTTTTTATAGGCGGTTGTGAGGTTGAGCGTTGTTGCTTGCAAAACTTGGCTGTAACATTCAGACAACCAAAGTCTTTCTTCGGTTTTCTTGAGTTTTGGTAAAAAGGCATTGAGTGCTGACTGACCAAGGCTTTTACCCGTTTCTTTATAAGTCTCAATTGACTTATTTAGACCATAGTTCCACCACCATCTGGCACAGCCAAAGTGCCCAGACAGTAGGGCTTGTTGCTCTAATGTTGGATAAAGTCGAACCTTGATAGCAGTATGCAGCATCTCATTGCCTCCTTACTGTATTATAAACATTTCAGTAACAATACTTCGGACAGTTTTTAAGCAGCGAGAGTACCATAGGATAGGACTGACGGAAGGTTAGGGTGATTTAAAATTA
>NZ_JAUBUJ010000129.1:0-20550 GCF_036705405.1 Microcoleus sp. B13-B6 | reverse complement strand
AGGCTCTTTCTGCCCATTCTTGTGACTACTTTCCTATGCCTGACCTCATTCCCGAATTTCAGACCTGAATCCTTACAGATTGGCGATGTTCAAGGGAAAGCTGCTACTTTGCACAATCTAGCAATAATTTATGCGACTCAAGGGGAAGTAGCAAAGGCGATCGCACTTTATGAAGCATCTCTGGAACTTGAGGAAAAGATTGGCGATGTTCAAGGGAAAGCTGCTACTTTGCACTGTCTAGCAATAATCTATGCAAATCTTGGGGAAGTAGAACAGGCGATCGCATTTTCTGAACAATCTCTCGAACTTCAGGAAAAGATTGGTAATGTTCAAGGGAAAGCTGCTACTTTGCACAATCTAGCAGGAATTTATGCGGCTCAAGGGGAAGTAGCCAAGGCGATCGCATTTTATGAAGAATCTCTCGAACTTAAGGAAAAGATTGGCAATCTTCAAGGGAAACCTGCTACTTTGCACCAACTAGCAGGAATTTATGCCCATCAAGGCGAAGTAGCAAAGGCGATCGCATTTTATGAACAATCTCTGGAACTTGAGGAAAAGATTGGCAATCTTCAAGGGAAGGCTGCTACTTTGCACGAACTAGCAGGAATTTATGCCCATCAAGGGGAAGTAGCAAAGGCGATCGCACTTTATGAAGCATCTCTGGAACTTGAGGAAAAGATTGGCAATGTTCGAGGGAAAGCTGCTAGTTTCGCAATCTTAGGACAATTGTTAGCATCGCAGGGAGATTTTGAGAAAGCTTTGAATTATTTACAGCAATCTTTGGAGATTTTACAGCATTTGCGATCGCCCGACGCGCAGACAGTGAGAGAAATTATTGCTATGGTTCAGCAGATGGCTGGGGATTGATGGATGCACTTCGACTAAAGAAACCGGGTTTTTCGCAGCTTTTCGGTGGTGTATCGATATTCTGGGAAAAAACCCGGTTTCTGGCCACACCCTAAATCGCTAAAATAAAAAAAAGACCAAACCAAAAAGGCGATTATTGTGAGCGATTCCACCGTAGACCGGATTTTGCAATTAGCCCGCCAGCGTGCTGATGCCGCTGAAGTATATTATCTATCCAGCCAAGACACGCCGATCGAATTTGAAAACAATCGCCTCAAATCCCTGCAAACCAAAGCACTGCAAGGCGTCGCACTCCGGCTGATTTACAACGGCAAAATCGGTTTTGCCAGTTCCACAGACTTAACGCGGATAGACGATTTAGTAGATGCAGCGATTCAAACAGCCGAAATCGGCGACCCCGCAGAATTTGAACTCGCCTCCAACTTCCACCTAAAAGGCCCGGAAACCACCTACACTCCGCCCACAACTCAAGAATTAGTCGAAAACGGCAAAAACCTCATCGAGCAAGTTCACGCCTACAATCCCGATATTATGGTAGATGTTGGCTTTCACGTCCGCAGCGGTAGAGTGAAAATTGCCACCACGCAAGATTTGTATGCCGAAAGAAGCAGCCAAATAGTCAGCGGCACTATTGCCGGAAATTTGGTAAAGGGAGAAGATTTTATGCAAGCATACAGTTACGACGTAGCGCGCGATCGTCCCCTAGACACCAACAGCATCCTCGAATCACTCCTCGAAAAATACCGCCTCGCAGAACATTCAGCCACCATCACCAGCGGTTCCTACCCAGTATTATTTACCCCCAGAGCAGCCGCTAGCACCCTCGGTGGCCTCTTTGATACCATCCTTTCAGGTCAAGCAGTAGTTCAAAAAGCCTCTCCCCTAGCCGACAAAATCGGCGAAACCTTATTTGACGAACGCTTTACCTTTTTTGAAGACCCCACTTTAGGCCCTTCTGCTTGTCCCTTTGACGACGAAGGTACACCCACCACCCGCAAAGTCTTGATAGACAAAGGTACTGTCACCGGATTTTATTGGGATCGCAGGTGGGCCGCTCGCGCCGGTGTACAATCAACCGGCAACGGTTTTCGTGGCGGATTGTCTCGCCCAGGCCCTGATTTGACTAACTTTTGCATTTCCCCAGGAAATACCGCCACTCAAGACTTGATTGCTAGCATGGACGAAGGTCTCATAGTAGAGCAGGTTTTAGGTGCCGGTCAGTCCAATCAGTTAGCTGGCGAATTTTCGGTCAATTTGGACTTAGGCTATAAAGTAGAAAAAGGCAAAATTGTGGGTCGCGTCAAGAATACAATGGTGGCAGGCAGCATTTTTGAAGCCTTTAAAAATTTGGCAGATTTGAGTAGCGAAGCCGAATGGGTAGGCGGTGCAGCCTATTTGCCGAGTATGCTGTTTCAACAGTTGGGTGTAGCTTCGAGGCAATAAGTTCAGTGCGGTTTTACTCGTTACCAGGCTCTGCCTGGTAATACATATCATGAGGCTCTGCCTCGAATTTGGATGAAAGCTTGCGAGGCAAAGCCTCTGGACATGGGTTCCCAGGCAGAGCCTAGGAACCAGTTAACCAGTTAAAACCAGTTAAACAAACATAGAAACAGTGTCGGCAATTCAACGCTTTGCTAATTCATGCAAATAGGTAAAAACAGGGAAAAATTTATAATGAAAGAGCCAAATGTCAAGGATGGAACTGGGAAGAAGAAAAAGCACTTTTTCTTTCTTTTACCTTTGGTTTTTTGCCTTTTAACTCTAGTGACTGGATGCGTTCAGTACGATGTCGGGGTTAACTTTGAGAGTCAAACTCGTGGCGAAATCGTGCAGCACATTAAACTGGGGGAAAGGTTGACGAGCTTCAGTAGCGAAACTGTTGCAGAATGGTTGAAAAGCGTAGAACGCCGGGTGAGGTTGCTGGACGGAAAAACTAAACGGCTTTCGCCCACAGAAGTTTTAGTGAGGATTCCTTTCAATAATGGATCAGAGTTGCAAGACAAGTTCAACCAATTTTACAATCCCGTCGCACCAACCACACAATATCGGGTTTCAAGTCCGCTAGAAACAGATTTGCCGAAGTTTGAATCTCACCTTAGTGTCAAGCAGAATAATTTATTATTGGTGCTGCGAAATCGGTTGAGTTTGGAATTGGATTTGCGCTCTCTTTCACTGCTTTCTTCTAATGGCAGTCTGCTGCTGAGTCCGGGGGGACTTTTGGAGCTAGACTTTAGCTTGAACACGCCTTGGGGCGCCGAAAGTATTGAAACTGTCGCCGGTGCCCTGGTTCCCGAAAGCTCTCAGCAAGGAAAACAGTTAGTTTGGAAGCTCAAACCCGGAGAAGTTAACTATTTGGAGGCGATATTCTGGATTCCCAGTCCCGTAGGAATTGGGGCGCTGATTATTGCCTTATTTGTGGCGGCGGGCATTGCTTTGAAATATCAAATATTGCCAGCACTTGGAATCGGCAAGAAACCCCAAAACATCGGTCAAACCTAAAGAGGATATGGGGAGCATCTCATATTTGTAAAAATACTTCTTCTGGCTCCTTCCTTCTTCTGGCTCCTTCCTTCTTCCTCTTTCCTTCTTCCTCTTTCCTTCTTCCTCTTTCCTTCTTCCTCCTGCCTCCTGCCTCCTGCCTCAAAACTCCAATTTCTAGCGGAGGGCTGCAAAGGTGAGATGCTCCCAGGATATGTCCTAGAGGGGCGGCTTAATCAATCTCTTAAATGAACTCTCAGAGCTGCAATAAACCCGCCCCTCCCCGGATATTATGGTTAATTGACCCGATTTGATTTTATCAAAAAAACTGAGAATATCTGTCAAAAAACAGTTGACAAATAGTAAATGATTTGCTTAAGCTGAATTGAGAATTAGGAACAGAGAAAATGCGATCGCTAAATTTCTTCTTCATCTTTCTGATTTGCTTGGCTCTAGTATTATTCAGCATCGAAAATACACAGCCAGTCGCGATTCAAGTTATCGAAGGCGTCCAAGTTAAAGCTCCGCTGTGCGTATAACTAATTGTAGCGACCGGATTAGGGGCAACACTAGCGTGGCTGTTCAGTCTGTCGTCGAGAATGCAGCGAACCCTCGCCTCGCGCCAAGAGATTCGCCAAGTTCGCGAAAAAGAGTAATCCCTAGGACGGGCTTTTCTTAGACATTTCCGTTATAAATTAGACAATTGGTGTAGGCTGGAATAATTCACCTAACCAAACCCAGATATGTCCAAATATGTACCACCAAGAATCGCTATTCAACGACTCGGAGTATGTTCAAAAACACGCTTAGCGGTGGGAGAAAGAAGGGAAAATCAAAGCGTACAGAACACCATCAGGACAGCGACGCTACGACGGAGACTCAGTTGTCAATATTCCATCTACTAAACCAACCATCCTCTACGCCAGAGTTAGCAGTCGAAGTCAAAAAGCCGACCTTCTCCGACAGGCTGACTGTCTTCTGTCTCACTACCCCGGATGCGAAATCATCCAAGACATCGGGAGTGGCATCAACTTCAAAAGAAAAGGTCTTATCGCCCTATTGGAACACATTTACACAGGCGACATCGGAATGGTTGTCGTTGCCTCAAAAGATAGATTATGCAGGTTCGGATTCGATATTATCTCATGGTTTGCGGAGCGGGGCGGGTGTAAGATTTTGGTTCTCAACAATAGTTCACTTAGTCCAGAAAGAGAAATGGTTGAAGACATACTCGCAATCATCCACGGCGACCGTTGCCGACTTTACGGACTCAGAAAGTACAAAAAGCAAATCATTGAAGACTCTGACGTACCGAGTCTATCCAAAGGGGGAGACGAAGAAAGTCTGGATGTTGAGGATTCATGCCAATCGAAAAGTGTATAATAATGCAATCGCTTACCTGAATAAACACCAGGGAAAGTTTACCTACTACACTGTAGATAAAAAGACTAATCAGCCAGTTGGGAAAACTTCCGGCAAGCAAGCATTTCGGAGTTTTTGCAAAACTCTAGATTACGAGATAATCCCGGAATGGTGTAAAGAGTTAGGAATAGCACACAGTTTGGATAACGCCCTTTTCGAGGCTTATACAGCTTGGAAGAAGACTGACAAGCAGCCCGCTCAATTAGGTAAAGGAAAAAAGGCAAAACCCAATCCTTTAGTCGGACTGAAGTTAGCTCGATTCAGGTCAATCCGCTCCCAGAAACAAACAATTCAGTTCGACCCGGGTGATTACAAGAATGGTCATGTAATGGCTAATGCTAGCAAACACCTGGAAAAGCCCCTCTGGACTGGACAAGGTTATTGCTTAGTTAAGTACGACAAAGCCGTAGAAGTTACCTATAACAAGGGACGCTGGTTCGTGAATATGCCCGTAGAGATGGATATCCCGGAGCCGAGAAATGGTGGAAAAACCATCGCACTCGATCCCGGACTGCGTTGTTTCTTGACCGGATTTGATGGCAATTATTTTAGTGAATTTGGGAAACATGACTTTGGGAAGATTGCTAGGTTGTGTCAACACTTGGATCAGATGCAATCAAAACTTAGCCGCTCAAAAGGTAGCGAGTTTTCTCGATTACGCTATCGATTAAAACAAGCTATGGAAAGGGTGAGGACGAAGATTAAAAATCTGCGGTCTGAAATCCACAAACAAGTAGCAAGTTACTTGGCTCGAAATTACGATGTCATTTATTTGCCGACTTTTGAAACTTCTCAAATGGTGGCAAGAGGTAGTCGCAAACTTAATTCTAAGTCAGCGAGGGCGATGATGACTTGGGCATTCTATCAATTCTCGCAAACTTTAGAACATCTCTGTAATCGTTACGGTTCGAGATTGGTTAGGGTGACTGAAGAATACACTTCTAAAACTTGTACAAAATGCGGTCATATTCACAAAAAATTGGGTGGCTCTAAAAGTTTTAAATGTCCCAATTGTGGTTATGAAATACCCCGCGATTTTAATGGTGCTTTGGGGATTTTTCTCAAAGCTTTGTGGGATACCACCATGCTCTGGGACCTGTCTGATGAGTATGCTATATTCAGATTTTCGCCGATTGTCGGAGATTGTCTGGATTAAAAGTATCAGCAGCGGATTCAGGAATTAGAACAAAATCTTGAACGCTATAAAGCCGAAGTAGAAGGCAAACAACCTTTGTTAGAAAGTGCAGAACCGATAAGTTTAGAAATAGCAGCAAGTGAGGGCACAAATGCTGAAATGACCGCCAATTAATTTGATATGCTCTCTGATTTTCTCAGAGCCAAAATCTAAAATCTAAAATCTAAAATCTAAAATCTAAAATCTAAAATCGAATGGCCGTTTCCCGAGACCAAGATGGCTTAGAAACGATTTCCGAGGGGATCGCAATTTTAATTGACCTAGCCGAACGGGGAGAAATCGATCCTTGGGACGTTAAGGTAATTGAAGTGTTCGATCGATGTCTGAGCAAGCTTACGAACGCCTGCGATACTGATCAGAGTAAGGATTTCTCCGATTTGTCCCACTCCGGCCAAGCGTTTTTGTACGCTTCAATGCTGGTGTTGCTCAAAGCAGAAAGTATCGTCCTCTCCGAACCCCCCGCGAATCCCGACGCCGACGAGCCGGCAGTAGAAGACGCAGAGCACTCAGGCGGGCGACACTTGCCGCAGCATTTAGAACGGCAATTGCGCCGTCGCGGTGTAGCTCAACTACCGCAAAAACGCCCGGTGACACTCCCAGAACTGATTGAGCAGTTGCAGCTAATGAAAGCAGCAATGGAGCAGCAGACAGTTACCCCCCGGCGCCGCCCTACCTCAAAAATGCGATCGCAAGCGGCCCAAGCTATCTTTGAGCTAGCTCACCAAGAAAATCTCGTAGAAACTGCTAGTGAACTCGAACGGTTTCTGGCTCAGCGGGGCGCGGAAATTGACGAGGGTTGGCTGGACTTGGACACATTGCTAGAGCTCTGGCATCATAACGACTCGCACTCTCCTGTCCATTCAGAACCTCCGGTATCGACTGGGGAAGTTCACTTGCCAAATCATGACCGGGTGGGTATTTTTTGGGCGTTGTTGCTGCTATCGGCTCAGTCTAAAGTAGAGTTGCTTCAAGAGGAGTTTTACCAAGACCTCAAAATCCGCGCGCTTTGAGCTTGCAGGGTATTAGGTTCTGGGGGGAAACTAATAACTATGCCACTGCGTCGGTTAAGATTCCAGGCAGAATCTCGCTCTATGGCATTCTGTTGCTGAGCCCCGAATGCGGAGAGCGGCAGTGCGAAGTTCTTGGTGATTCCCTATTCCTGGTTTCTTAAATCTAGGTAAATTGGGGATAAATGATTGATAGCCTGGTACGATGTCGCCTATAAACTGGTCAGGATTTTGCTGTGCTCGATCGATTCGATCGCAACCGCTAGCATCTAATTGTATTGTTCAGTTGATATCAATTAAAAGAGGGTTGAGGAAGTTAATAATGAAAGCGATGATTCTGGCGGCCGGTAAAGGCACTCGCGTCCGTCCTATTACTCAGACAATACCCAAACCGATGATTCCCATCCTGCAAAAGCCAGTGATGGAGTTTTTGGTTGAATTGCTGCGCCAGCACGGATTTGACCAGATTATGGTCAATGTTTCCCACCTGGCAGACGTGATTGAAAACTACTTTCGCGACGGTCAAAAGTTTGGGGTACAAATTGCCTATTCTTTTGAGGGGCGAATTGAGGAGGGAGAACTGATTGGAGAGGCTCTCGGTTCGGCTGGTGGCATGAAACGAATTCAGGACTTCTCGCCGTTTTTTGACGATACTTTTGTGGTGCTGTGCGGCGACGCTTTGATTGACTTGGACTTGACTGCTGCTGTGAAGTGGCACCGGGAAAAAGGGGCGATCGCTACTATTGTTATGAAATCGGTTCCCCGCGAGGAGGTTCCCAGTTACGGAGTGGTGGTAACAGACGAGTCTGGCAAAATTAAAGATTTCCAAGAAAAACCTTCTGTAGAGGAAGCTCTGAGTACCGACATTAACACTGGTATTTATATTTTTGAACCGGAAATATTCAAATACATCCCTTCGGGCCAGGAATACGATATCGGTTCGCAGTTATTTCCCAAGCTAGTAGCAGAAGGCGCGCCTTTTTACGGGATTAGCATGGACTTTGAGTGGGTGGATATCGGCAAAGTTCCTGACTATTGGCGGGCAATTCAGAGCGTGCTCCTGGGACAAGTTAAAAATGTTTCGATTCCGGGAATTGAAGTACGCCCCGGCATTTACGCTGGTTTGAATGTAGCTGTCAACTGGGACAAGGTTGATATTACTGGGCCTGTTTACATTGGCGGGATGACGATCATTGAGGATGGAGCAAAAATTATCGGCCCGACAATGATCGGCCCAAATTGTTGGCTTTGCAGTGGCGCAACTGTGGAAAACAGCGTGATTTTTGAGTATTCCCGTTTGGGCCCGGAGGTGCGGTTGGTTGACAAACTGGTGTTCGGGCGCTACTGCGTTGATAAAACCGGGGCTGCGATCGATTTGCAAGCGGCGGCTCTCGATTGGCTGATTACTGACGCTCGCCAAGTTTTACCGACTCAACACGGAGAAGAGCGGCGGGCGATATCTGAAATTCTCGGTCATGGTGGATAATTGCTAATTGCTAATTGCTAATTGCTAATTGCTCAAGGTAAGGTGCGCCTAGCGCACCCTACTTTTACGTTTATGATCTCAGCTTTCAATTATGGTAATGTGCTTAGGTTGCACCTCACATCTTCCACCATTCTCAAGAACAGGCTTTCCGGCCTGTTCCACAAGAAAATCTACTGTTTGTGGAACAGGCCGGAAAGCCTGTTCATAAAAGGCTTCTTGACAGTGGTGCAACATCTCAGTTACACCTGAGATCTTGCACCATTCTCAATTAGCCGTAGGGGCGGGTTCGCCAACAGCCTTAAAGCTTGCAAATAGGTTCTATAAACCCGCCCGACCCCACGCAAGATGCCTGTTCCACAAGAAAATCTACTGTTTGTGGAACAGGCCGGAAAGCCTGTTCATAAAAGGCTTCTTGACAGTGGTGCAACATCTCAGTTACACCCTACATTTCACGACTGAAGATAAGTATATTGGCTGAGACTCCGCTCGTAATTTTGCAGCAAAAGTTGAGCCTCGGAAAGAGTAATTTTATTTTGCTGCAAAGCTGCTTCTGTCTGACGGCGGATGCTTTCCACCAAATTTTCTGAATCGTACTGTACGTAGCTAAGGACTTCTTTCATAGTGTCTCCTTTCACAACGTGTTCGATATGATAGCCAGAAGGTGTTAGCTGAATGTGAACTGCATTTGCATCGCCGAATAAGTTGTGAAGGTTGCCCATAATTTCTTGATAAGCACCTCCCAAAAATAGCGCCAAATAGTAAGGTTCTCCTGGTTTGAGAGTATGCAGTTCCAAAACCGACTTCACATCTCGCAAATCGATGAATTGGTCGATTTTGCCGTCGCTGTCGCAGGTGAGATCGGCTAAAATACCGCGTTGAGTTGGTTCTTCGTCGAGTCGGTTAATTGGCATAATTGGGAACAATTGGTTAATTGCCCAACTGTCTGGTACTGACTGAAAAACCGATAAGTTGATGTAATAAATGGACGCCATCACCTTTTCTAAGTCTTCCAAATCGTCAGATACGTATTCATTTTGCCGCGCGATCGCCTGTATCTTATCGCAGCAAGCCCAGTACAACTGTTCGGTTTTCGCCCGTTCCGCAATCCCCAAATAGCCTAAGTTAAATAAACTGACGGCTTCTTCCTTGAATTGGATGGCATCGTGATAAACTTCTTGGTAATTTTCGGGACTGATGGATTGGTAAATTTCGTAGAGATTGCGCGGAATTTGGTGCGCGTTTTCATCTACTGGTTCGGGTAGTTCTCTGGGGACATCGCTAGTACCGAGTACGTCAAAAACTAACACTGATTGGTGAGAAGCGATCGCCCGCCCGCTTTCGCTAATGATAATTGGAACCGGGATTTTGCGCTCGTCGCAGGCATCTTTCACTCCCGCTACTACGTCGTTAGCGTAGTTTTGCATATTGTAGTTTTTGGAAGCGTGGAAGTTTGTTTTAGACCCGTCGTAGTCAACGCCGAGTCCACCGCCTACGTCCAAGTAGTTCATATTAGCTCCCAATTTAGCTAATTCTACATAAATGTGGCTGGCTTCTCGAATGGCGTCTTTGATGACACTAATTGAGGAAATTTGAGAGCCGATGTGGAAGTGCAGTAACTGCAAACAATCGAGCATTCCAGCTTTTTCTAGTTCGCCGACTGCACGGATAATTTCAGGAATTGTCAAGCCAAATTTTGCCCGATCGCCCGTGGAAACTCCCCAGCGGCCAACGCCTTTGGTAGTGAGTTTGGCTCGCACTCCCAAAATCGGTTTAATTCCTAATGCTTTGCTGGCGGCGATTGCTAGTTCTACTTCCTCTATTTGCTCCAGCACAATTACGGAAGTTTGCCCTAGCCGCTGCGCCAAAATAGCAGTTTCGATGTATTCGCGGTCTTTGTAACCGTTGCAAATTAACAAAGCGCCTGGGTTTTTTAAGGTAGCCAAAGCTATCATTAATTCCGGTTTCGAGCCGGCTTCGAGCCCGAAGTGATGGGGTTGACCGAAACGCACCAAATCTTCAATTAATTGTCGGTGCTGGTTGCATTTAACTGGAAAGACACCGCGATAGACATTTTTGTAATTGTAGCGAGCGATCGCTCTGGCAAAACACGAATTTAAGCGCTCGATCCGGTCTTCCAAAATATCAGAAAATCGAATCAGCAGGGGCAAAGCCAAATTTCGCTGTTTGAGAGAGTCTACCAGTTCGCACAAGTCGAGGGAACCGCCGCGATCGCCCTTGGGAGATACTGTAACGTGACCGGCTGCATTGATCGAAAAATACGGTTCGCCCCAACCTTGAATTCGGTAGAGTTTCTCACTATCTTCTATTGTCCAAGATGCTTGTGGCAGTTGAGCAGCCGTTACCAAAGCAGTGTCTGGTGCCGCCGAACTCGTGACTGTTGGCGAGTGAGTCGATAGCGGATCGAGATCGGAGAAAGCAGCGGTGGCTGGGGAACTCATAAAAATACTCGGTAAGTGGGAAACTCACTGGCTTGAGCCAAGAGAGGAAAACGGCGCGGCGATTTCAATCGCCTTGAATCCCCTTGCGGGGTTGGAGAGGTATGATTGCCTCTCCAATACGGGGTATGGTTGCCCCGTCTCCCTTTCGGGGTAATGTTCGCTTCGCCAAGGTTATAAAGGCTTGTCACGCTTACAGCACTGTCGAGAGTGACTTTAAGACTGTTTAACTGTAAACAACAGAGCGGAAAACTAGCGTCGCATTCAAGGAGTGTTATGACCTGAATAACGTAGTCAGCTAAGACTTAGGCTGGTCAGCACAGCTTGCTTGATCTCTCTTACAAGCTCAGTGGCTTTAGCCCGCTCGTTACTGACCTTATGGGAAACCTCTTTTAGGAGTGGTCAAATAGATAGTTTATCGCAGATATCGAGTTTCCTGATGCAGTTGAAAAATCACTTTGGGTACAGGGGCTGGCGATTTTAGATTTTAGATTTTAGATTTTAGATTTTAGAATTGACTCTACAGATAGATGAAAAGCGGGGATTGAACTACAATCTCAACCGTATTTGCTTTGCGGGACTTATTTCTTCAAGCAAGTGTCCCTATGCAGGTGAACTCTGAAACTCGGTTTCAGAGTTCACCTGCGCCAAGAGAGTTGTCGGACGATCGCTCGCCCGACACACACTAACCAAAAATCACCTCCGGCGGCGCCATGTCAGCCCCCACCCTCAATCCCCCGTTATTAGACTTCTTCAAGCCCGGTTGAGGTGCTTTTTCTGGGGTCTTCTGAGCCGGTGCAACTGAGGCTGGCGGTGTCACCTGCGGTTGAGGTACTGCCTGTGCTCCTGGCACCACGGGTTGCTGCGACAGCCAACCCAAACCCCCTACAGCCCCAGCCATCAAAGCGGTGTAGCCGATGTACAAATGCACCGGACGCATTTGAAAGCCTTCGCCTGAGTCGGAATCGGAAACAGACACATACATACTGGGAATTGGACTCGGATCGGGTTTGGGCAAAGCATTCGCCATAGCGCTACCGTCTAGTCCCAAGGCGTCGCCCAGTCTGCGGATAAAACCTCTAACGTAAATATCTTGGGGCAGTTTGTCGATTTCCCCATTTTCGATCGATTCGATGTGGTGCACCGGCACGAGAGTTTGACTGTGGAGTTGCAGCAGGGATAGGGAGCGAATTTGCCGTCCCTTACGCAATTCTTTACCCAACTCCCGCAGGCACTCTTCTCGCTCTTGAACGGCTAAAGCTGCTTCTTCTTCCTTGGTGAGTTTTTTCGGCTTTTTGGGAAAACCGAACCCTGGGAAGAATTTTCCGGGGACGGTGACAGTTGCAGGTGGAGCCGACTCGACTTTAAGTTCGTCTTGGGGCGCTTGTTTGCTGTCTTCAGAAGTGTTAGTGTCTCGATCGGAAGTTTCAGTGTCGGACTCGGTTTGGGGCGGCGCTTCCACACTAGCGCTGCGCCAATAGAAGACAGGAGCAGCTACTGGTGGCTCCAATTCTTGAATTTCTGTCACCGTCTCAAAGGCGGGACTTACAGCAGTAAAACTGTCTTGGGCTACTTGCGGTTCAATTTTGTTTTGTTTGGGAAATCGATCGAATGCGAGCTTGACGGCTTCTCTGCTAACTGCTCTAATTAAAATTTCGGCAGCGGAGGCTGCTTCGCCCAACATTGTTTGCAAGCTAGCTAGAGCTTGGCTATAGGTGTCGCTACATAGGAGTTCAGCTTCTATTTGACCTAGGACAGAACGAAAACTTTCTTGAGAAATTTCAATAGTTGGGTGATCTGTCACCCCAAAATAAGTCTCGGGTTTCAGTGCCATGATATTCATGTTGTCTTGGTAGAAGGTATCTGAGTACGTTCTTCGACAGGTTGGCAGTGATTCCGGATTTGGGTTGGGGGAGAGTGGGAGTGTGGGGTATCGGCCAAACAGGGCATCGGGCATCGGGCATCGGGCATCGGTTGCCCCTCACCAATAACTACTGTTTGTGGATGCGATCTAGCAACCAAAGAGATCCGAAAATCCCGACAAAATGGGCAACAGTGGCGTGAGTATTGGCGAGTACGACAAATATATCTAGGGGCTGAATAAATCGACCCACATCAACTGCGGCACCGAACAAGGCTTGCGGCTGAGCTAGAGATTTGGCTAAAAGCGTGCCGCTGATGGCTTCGGCGCCGATCAGCGTCAGCACCATTCCCGATAAGTTGCTCATCAGTGACAGCCGCACCTCTTTGATGGTATCGGCTTTTTTGGGGCGGACTGCGTTACCGGGCGATCGCAGTTGTCTCGACAAGCGAGTGAAGCGAAAAGAGCGATATACGCTGTAAGCGAGTACGGCCAGCCCGCAAATGGCAAAAAATACGCCGCCGCCGGTGCCGGCACTGTTTGAACCCGCACCGGCGGTAGCCCTGGGGAGGGCGAAGGGGATGGCAAAGAGCAAAATGATCGCCGCTACCACCCCTAGCACTAACTGTACCCAGAAGCAAACCCAGCCTGTTGTACGAAGGGCAAAGGCTACTCGCTGTACGGCGACAGGAAGCTTATCGTTATCTAACTGATTAGTCATATTTTGAGTGGGTATAATTAATTGGCATTAGTTGGCAGCAGTTTTTTCTCTTCGGGGACGGTTGACGGCGGTTAACCCTCTTTATAATAGAAGTAGCAATGTTTAAGATTTGTAACTAACATTGGATTTCACATTTGAATAGCGTCGATCGCCAGGTACCCAAAGCAATGACACAACTACAACCCACCGTCACCCCCAAACTGGAACAGCCAAAGTTTGGTTTCAACAGCTACGCGGAACGCCTTAACGGTCGAGCCGCGATGATCGGTTTTTCTCTAACTTTAATTATCGAGTATGTCACAGGCCAGGGCTTGCTGTCCTGGTTAGGTCTCAACTAATTTTAGCAACGGCGCGGTCAGCGTTACACTTTGTCTTGACTGGAACGGCAGCGGGTGTGAATTCTGCTGACCGCGACAAATTCGGGAATTGATTAAAATATTAATTAGAAACAAGCCCAGCGACTTCTCTGCCGAGAGAGTTCTGTTCCAGAATGCAATAGCTGGCTTTTGGAGGTATATATGGGGTGGAATTTTGATTTCACAAGCTTGGCAATTTTGCCTCGCTCCCGTACAATTCCCCACAGGCGAGAAGATGAATTTAGGTCAGCACCCCCGACTGAAGTACGGGGGCTTCGAGCCTCCAACTTTAGGTAGCTGACCAGCCTAAGTCTCTTGAGGACTACGTTATCGGCAAGCGTTAAAGCTCCTACCAGGGAATGCGTAGCTAGTTCACTGCTCTAGAACCAAAGCGTTAAACATCTCTAAGGGGTTTAAGGACGTGCGCTTTGGAAAGTACCGACCGATAACTTTGGCGAAGCTAACTTTACCCCAGAAATGGGTGTTTGAGGACAACCATATCCTCTCGGAGGGGACACCATACCCCTCCACCCCGCGGGGATTTAATTCAATGTAAAGCCGTCGAGCGAAGGACGGGGCTTCAGCCCTCCGCTACGCTCCGCCCAGATTTTCGGTGAAGCTAGTCTTTGAGCTAGAAATCCCGATCGTTCCGCCAACTCTAAGTTTTAGAGCTTGTAAATAAATATAGAACAGAGTAAAACCAAATGAATGCTTCGTGGACGCGACTTTTGAGGTCAGCTTACCGTAAAGAGCCAATTACCAGCTTTGTTGTGACAGTGGGCGTTGTCGATGCCGCCATCGGCAGTATCGGTGCGAGTGGCTCTTTATTGGCTTTTGGGCTTGGCACCGCTGGGGTGGCGATGGCTCTCCGCTGGTGGCAATCTTACCGCTCTGGAGCCGAACAAACCGCACCTGCTCCCGAATACTATCTTCCTCCTCAGTCTTCTAGACCTCAGTTACCGGTGCTTAATGTGTCTAAAAAAAATCCTCCTTATTAAGATGACCGCGCAATGGTGACTGGGCGATGTGCCGATCGACTCCCTGGATCTGAGGCACCAAAAGATAGGGCAAGAAAGTCTTTCGATCTTGGATGCTTGGTTTATGAATATTTCTGTTGCCGAGAAACTGTACAAAATTGGCTCTGTAGCTGCCTGTAGTGGTTTGTCGGTAAAAACTGTTCGTTACTATGAGGAGATGGGCTTGCTGTCTCCTGCGGTGGAGCGATCGCCCGCTGGTTATCGCTTGTTTGGCGAAACCGTATTCAACAGGTTGGCGTTTATTAAACGATCTCAGACTCTGGGTTTGAGCCTGCAGGAAATTAAGGATATTTTAGAGGTTCGCGATCGGGGAGAGTTGCCTTGCTCGGAAGCGAAGCAGCATCTAACGGCTAAGGTTGAGGAAATTTCCGTGCAAATTGCAGCCTTAGAAACTTTGAAGGGGGAGTTGCAAGGCATTCTCAACTGCTGGCAAGAGCAACCCTCGCAGGCGAGCATTAGTAGCACGATTTGTCCGAACATTCAGCGGGATTGAGCAGCGGAAAGATACAAAAAAAGGGAAGGAATTATTGGTTTCCTTCCCTTGATGGTTTTGTGGGTGGTTTTGTGGGTGGTTTTGTCGATCGTTTGGTCGATCGTGTTGAGCTTTTAACTGTTTTCGCAGAGTTTGCTGTTGCTTTTTGAGTTGCCGAGCTCTGGCTGAGCCGCCTTTACCTTTGGAGTTTCTGCCCTCGCTGCGGGGAGACTCCCAACTTTTTAGTCTCATGGTTTTACTTGTTTGCACTACTTCTATAATACACCGCCAGATTTTCACTGTCAAGTATTTTTTAGAGCGATGTTTCGTAGTATCAACTGTTGACTGGTGGGGATTTGCTAAAGGCATAGCGATGGTGCGCCCCTAAACACCCTACAGCCCGATGGTGCCCCCATAAGCACCCTACAATTAGAGTTTTTTGTGGGATTCGGTTAACAGCTCTAATTGTGTATATAGGAATCCTAAATCATTTGCATAATTATTGTAGGGGCAATCCCCCCGTGGTTGCCCGATAGATAGGGGGTAGGCACGGGGAGTAGGGGTAGCACTACCCCTACAAATTTATCTGAATCATTTAGGATTGCTATATTTATCAGTCCAAATATCCGGCGGGTATTTCAGCATCTGTAAAAATTGGCAGCGTTTCCCAAATTTTCACCCATTCGGGAAATTGGGCTACTTTTTTTAGGTGGAGCGACATTTCTATTAAGGAAAATCCTAAATTGTGGAAATCTTGAATAAGTTCGGCTTTCAAAAAAATTTCATTTTTAGCTAAATCGGGAGCATTAGTCGCAATGACAACGCTGTTGCCGGCTTCTAAATTGCATATATAAACTTGTGCGAACACAGTTTGAATCGTTTTCACCGCTGCCGCATTAAACTCTTGTTTGTGGAACAGGTGGACAACTAGAACACCTGCGCTTGACAAGCGAGTTTTGCACAGTTGGTAAAATTCTTGTGTCACCAATTTATAGGGCATATAGCCGCTGCCAAAACCAGCATCCACGATAATTATATCGTTTTTTACTGGGGAATCTTGTTGGGCTAGATATTCGCGCCCGTCTTGAATGGCTACTTTGAGTCTGTCGTCGAATTGAATGCCAAAAAATTTTTGAGCTACTTCGACTATTTTTTGGTCAATATCTGTACATTCGACTATCGCGTTAGGGAAATAGTGGTGGAAAATTCTGGGGAGGGTGCCGCCACCAAATCCAATTACATAGATTTTTTTGGGGTGAGTTTTCCAGACTAATGCTAGCAGCACGGATCGGGAATAGGGAAAGATTAAATTTAGTGGATTGTTGAGGTCTAGGATTGATTGAGCTACATTTGTGATTAAGGTTTCTCTGTCTGCTAAAAGCAGTAGTAGCACTGAGTTTATTTTTTTTACGGCGATGCAGTTGGCGCCGGAGTTTTGTTGAAATAGGATGCCGTCTGGCTGTTGCTGAAGCCAATTGATTTGTTGGTGAATAGCTGCTAAATTGCTAGTTTGTCGATCGCCTTTATAATCAGTCATACGATTTTAGATTTTAGATTTTAGATTCAGGGTAAACGAATCTTAACTTTAACCCCAAATATGCTACAGTTATATCTGACTAATTTTTTATGTACTTTATTGTAGTTCATGAGTGCTGCGCTTCACGCACTTTGTGACAAGTTGGGACGTAAGGGCGATCGCATGATTTAATCATAGTTGTATGCTCAGTAATTAATTAATGAGTGGAATTAATCGCCAAATCACCCTTGACAGCAGGCACATTGCTAAACACTTGCCAGACACGCCACAAATGAGAAGACTGCTTAATAAAGGACGTGCTGCTCATATTTTTAACGATGAGGCGACTATGAATCAGGTAGCTCAAGCCATAATAGAAGATGGAGAATTTACAGGTACGATTCGGGGATACGATCGTTATGGTATGTTTTTTGCTGAATCAATTGGTTATAGAGTTGACCCGGATGGTAGCCGTCTTTTACTTTACTACGGAAAGATAAAAGTTGATGCAGAAAACCGATACCACGTTACGCCTCGAAGCCGATTTAGTGAAGAATAACTGGGAATTTACAGAGGTATGGATCGATCCAAATCTTTCACCGCCTTATCTGCTTTTGTTACTAAGTGACGCTGAGGGAAATTGTCAGATATACGATCCGGCTGAGGGTTATAAAGTTGTGTTTTCTAGTAAGAGTTATGATGAGGCGCAGTATTGGCTTTTAGAGGATGAGTATGAACCCGTAGAAGGGCGGCTGAGTGTGTCGGAGTTAGCTTGAATAATTCATGTAGGGGCGATTCCCTACGGGATAGCTGGCTTCACGCGCTTTTTGACAATTTGGGACGTAAGGGCGATCGCTATTAGGTCATTATTCCGCAATGTTTGCTACAATTATTTAAGTCAGCTTTAAAAACTGCCATGACCCAAGCTACCTCAATAACAACTGAATATCAAATAACTGTGAGTTCTCCAGTCTGGCAAAAAGTTGAGCAAATTGCCGGAGAATTTAACTTGTCAGTTTATGAACTATTGGAACAGATAGGCGAAGGCAAACTGAAAGTTGTTGCGGTTCCAACTAATTCGGAAAAAATCAGCGATCGAGATATTGCAAATGCTTTCATTTGGTTAGCTTCGCAAAATAATGTAGCAATCAACGTCTACAAGCTACAAAAACTCTTGTATTACGCTCAAGCTTGGTATTTAGGAGTTTACGGCAAGCCACTCTTTGATGCAGATTTTCAAGCCTGGATTCACGGGCCAGTTATTCCGGATTTATTGGAGAAGTATCAATGCCAATTTAGTTGGGAACCAATTACAGAGAAAATCGAACAACCGAAACTTCCCCAAAAAATTGGGCAATTTATAGAAGAAGTTGGTGAGGCATATTTTGAGTATGATGATGAAACTTTGGAACGAATGATTTGCAGTGAAATGCCTTGGCTGGAAGCGAGAGGGAATTTGCAGAGAGACGAATCTTGTCATGCCATTATTTCTCAAGAATCGATGAAAAAATATTATTCTGGTCGTGTCAAAGAAGAAACCTCTGTCTAAAATTGTCCCTTCTCAACCGAAATCGCCCGAAGGCTTGGGATTTTCGTTCAAGTACCTGCAAACTCAGAATGAAAAATTCTCAATTCGCGATCGCGATCGGTAAGCACTCATTTTCTAAATAATAAACGATGAGGCTACTATGAATCAGGTAGCTCAAGTTATGCTAGGATACTCTTGCGAAAAGTAGTGACATGACACGCGATCGATCTCATTAAAATCCTGATCGCCTGTGTTAAAATTATGGAAGCTCAACCACGAGAAGTACAGAACTATCTGAAAGCCGATGGGACAAGTCCATTTGAAGGATGGCTTGATTCCTTTCAAGATACGAAAACTGTATCTAAAATCAAGAAACGACTGAGGCGAGTTGAGCTAGGCAATCTGGGAGATTATCGCTCAGTAGGAGGGGGAGTTTATGAACTTAAAATTGATTATGGCCCAGGCTATCGGGTGTATTTTGGACAAGTCGGGTTAACAGTTGTGTTGCTGCTATGTGGCGGTGATAAAAGCACTCAAGAACAAGATATTAGCCAAGCTAAAAAATACTGGAGAGATTATGAAAGAACTCAAAGTGCCAACAACTAGAAGCTACCACGAATACTTGATTTCTTCTTTAAAAACCCCCGAAAGTGCTGCTGGCTATATCGAGGCCATGTTGGAATTGGAGTCAGAAGGCCCCGAACCTGAATTGCTGCGAGCAGGACTTAAAGATGTGGTGGATGCTTATTTACAGATGAATAAGTTATCGACAGAAGCTAAACTTATATATGAGAAGCTCGATCGGATGTTGTCTGAGAATGGGGGCGAGGAAATTTATGCTTTGATAACTCTACTAGATAAACTGGGGTTGCAGTTAGCTGTCGCAGTAAAATAGGTAATTAATCAAGGAGTTAGGATCGATGGCACTTGGAAATTAGGTGAAATAAGGAAGGACGATCGCTCTTTTTCATAAAATAGGGAGAGAAAGGGCGATCACGCTTTTGCAGAAAATAGGGAGAGAAAGGGCGATCACTCAACTTTTTTAAACTACACATCATTAATTGAGCAAATTCCGTCTTCTATCCATCTGTTTATTTCATCTCTTAAATAATCAATAATGTCGATCAAAAGTTGTTGCATAGCTCCATTATTTCCTATTAAGTCATCTTTTTTGTCATCCCATTCCTCTTCAAGAATGTCGTGTACAAATTTTGAGTATCTTGGATGACTCCCTTTATGGAACGTAACTGACAGAAGGAAACGGTTAATATCAGTGTCGTGATCCTTATGAAAAAGGTGGTGGTTTATTGCTGCACGTGTCAAACTGCTATTTGCCCATACGTCAACTGGTATAACATGGTGCGCGACAAATCCTTTTTCTTTACTAGAAAATTTAGATCCCCGAGCAAGTTCTAGTTTAGACTCGTCAATTATTCCACCAGCCATCGTAAGTATAACAAGTAGTTCTTCAAATGTAACATCTAACTGAAGTATTTCGCCATCCTTCTTTGCCTTTTTATTTTGTAGAAGCAGCTTTTTTGTAGAGGGATCAAACTTTCCCCAATAATCTCCTGGCTCAATATTCAAAGAGTTTACCAGTGGCGAGCTAGATTTGATCGTAATATTATGAAAGTATCTTTTCATTGACATTAAGACACCTCAACTCCAAGTAACACCAAGATCAACATTAAAAGTTCCTCTATCTCATTATCATTAAAAAGATTTCGGAGACGCTTGTCATACTTTGAACGGTCAAATTTACGAATCTTACGGATAACTTCTTGCTGCTGAGGTTTTAATTTACCTTGCTGTTCTAGTTGATCCAATTGTTCGCCAAATTCATTCAGTAGTTCTTGAAGTGTCAGATTTTGAAAATTACTTCTATATTTATCAGGATCAAATTTTACCGGTCTTCGTTTAGAAGTAAAATCAGGAAGATTTGGAAGTTTAACCCCTCCAAGTGCAAAAGCAAATGCAATTACCCAAAATACCACTCCAAATGCGATTTTAAAACACAATTTCAGTATAAACCAAAGTACCTCCCAGATTCCAGAAAGCACTTTTGAAGTATTGTAAGGATTCAGGTCTGAAATTCGGGAATGAGGTCAGGCATAGGAAAGTAGTCACAAGAATGGGCAGAAAGAGCCT
>NZ_JAUBUJ010000128.1:0-20658 GCF_036705405.1 Microcoleus sp. B13-B6 | reverse complement strand
ACGGATATGGGTTGATTTACATTCTGGGCATTGCATAAATTATTCCTCCTATTCATACTCTAACTCAGCAACGCCAGCGGTTTATTGAGTTGCTTCTCAAACAGGTACTGAAAATTGCTAGAACCACTGCATTTGCCAAACCAAATTTCTGGCGCGGCGTGAGGAAAAATATGGTAGCTATCTGGGTCGCGTAAGAAGCCGTTAACGTGAATACCGCTTTCGTGACGAAGGGCAGCTTGGGAGTAAGGGGAAGCAGGACGAACTCCTAGTGAATCGAGGTAGTCTGTGACTTGGGAGAGGGCTTCATAATTAATGCCCTCTACTTCTATCCCAAAGCGCAATCTAAGTCCATTTAAGACTTGCTCTAGTGGGATATTACCCGCCCGTTCGCCAATGCCTCGGAATGTGCCTGAAATCATTGAAGCTCCCGCGATGACAGCTTGGAGGGTATTTTCGAGAGCCATGCCTAAGTCATTGTGAAAATGCACTCCTAAAACTGCATTGTTGACCAATTCTAGAAGGTCGCGAACCCATACATAAGTTTTCTCTGGAGTGAGGATGCCCATTGTGTCGCAGAGGACAAAGTGTTCGATGTAGGGTTGAAATTCGCGAATGCACTGAACTAAAAAGTTAAAATCAGCCCGGCTGGCATCTTCGGCAGCAAACTCTACTTTTAAACCGACTTCTGCACTCGTAGCATAGCGCAGATTTTCCAAAACTTTATTAATCATGTTCTGACGGACGCGGCAGACAAGAGCTTTAGGGAGATTGTCATCCTCTGTTTTCTCTGGTAGCGCTGTTAAATTGCGGACTTCTGCATCTCTTGAAAGTAAAAGACGATCTGAAACGGCATAGAAGAGGATTATTCGTTCTACTCCGCAGGCAATAGCCTGGTCGATAAATTGTTTGCCTACCATTGTGGCAGCCATCATAATGCTCCTATTACCTTCTGCCACTAATGTTTTTAGTAAATGTTCTTCGGTTTCGTGAACGGCTGGCATTATGTCTATTTGATGAACTCCGGTTTGGCTGATGAGTTTGGCTAAAGTTTTTTTAGTTTCATAAGGAAAGAAAAGCCCAGCTTGTTGTTCACCATCTCGGAGGGTTTCGTCAGACACGATTAAGGGAAGTGTTGGCATAAGATATCTCCCAAAGAATAGGGTTTTTACTGTTCTCAATTCAGCTTTTTAAGCCGCGCTAAATAGCATCGGACAGTTCAGATTCCATAAACCGCAAGCGCGGATATCGGTAAACTGCAACTGTCACCCCTATAGCTATAATTTCCATCGTAATAAATAGCAGGCCAATACCGCGGCCCGGCCCCACGCCAATGATTTGACCGATACTTCCAGCTAATAAACCATCAGTCGCCATTAGAGGTTCAAAGATTCGTTCGGCTAGAGGGCCAGCCACAACATAGGCGAGCGGGATGCACGAGAAACAAATCATATTAATTGTGGCAAAGACTCGGCCTTGAATATCGGGAGCCACTTTTCGGAGCAAGATGGCATCGCACCAGCCATTGATGAAAGGCAAGCTGAAGAAAAACAAGAAGAAAGCCAGAGCAAAAAGGGCGATATCGGCGCGTAATCCCAATGCTAAAATGCACAGTTGACTGAGAAAGGCAAAACCAAATACGCCACGAATTAAAGTTCTGGGACCTCCCCAAATACTCATAACTACACTACCCAGCAGCATCCCCGCACCGCCGATGGATTGAATAGTTCCGAGAACGGTGACAGAAGTAAAGGAAAGTACCAATGGCGTGAATAAAACTTCAATCATTCCTAGAACAAAGTTATTGAGGGCGAATATAATTAGTAGCTAAAAAGTCCGGGGCGAACAAAAATATAAGTACAGCCTTCCACTGCCTCGCGCCAGAGAGACGCTTTTCCATCAACGGGAACAGCAGCAGTTTTAGCGTCAGGAAAGCGAACGAACAATAGGGTGGTGAGGGCAAACAGGAAGGTGGCAAAGTCAATTAAAATGACACCTTCAAGTTGAACGATTCCCAGCAAGAATCCTGCTAGCAGCGGTGAAATTAGCTGGGCGCACGCTTCTCCTGATTGAACCATACCGCTAGCACGCGGCAAGTGTTCCTTCGGTACTAATAAAGAGGTCGAAGCAGTGTAAGCTGGCAACTGAAACGCTTTGCAGACAGAACTGAGGCTGACGGCGAGGTAGATGTGCCAAATTTCAAGGTTTCCGGTAGCGAGTAATAGAGCCATCGCCACCGTAGTTATCCCGGCGCCGGAATCTGACAGAATCATGCACCAGCGTCGGTTCCATCGGTCAACTAAGGCACCCGCTACCGGGGAAATCAGGATACTCGGCAGCATAGCCGATAGCAAAATCAGAGAGAATTGGGTCACTGAACCTGTACGCTGATACACCCACACTCCCAGAGCAAAGCTCGTCAGACTCGATCCGATCAGGGATATCAGTTGTCCGAACCAGACTATCAGAAAAACACCTATTTCATCCTTAATGATTCGGAGATTCTTAAGACTACGCATAATTGCTAAAACTAATCCTACAGTAGCTTCGAGGTGGTTAAAACAAGAAGAAAAAGCCCCAATAGAACGCACCCTATTGCAAGGAGTGCAAAAGCTAGAACTATTGGGATACATAAGCTATAGCTTCATTACCCCTCCCTGCCGGAGTTTAGCAATCTTCTTCCAGAGGGTCAGAAAATCCGTATTCTTCAAGTTTACCCTCGCGTCGCACATCACAAGTCACACAATGGAATGAGCCACCGAAGGTGTAAACGTGGCGAAAATCAACGGGAATCACTTTGAAGCCTAAATCCTTTAAAAGTTTCTGCATCGGTTCTTCCTGCTTTTCCACAACAACTGTTTCGGGATCTAAGCTTAAAATATTCATGCACACCCAACTACTGCACATATACATAGGCCAATTGTCAGGAAGGGTAGATGGAGCCGCCTTGACTAAATCCCACCCTGCTTTTTTGAAAAGCTCTTTTTCTATGCAAGGTCTGGCAGGATTAATTAAGGCTAATCCGGGGCGGAGAGGGACAAGGGAAGCATCAATGTGCATGGGATTGAAGTCGGGGAAATTGACCACATGAACCCGGAATGTGTCGCCTAGATGCCGTTTGAGCCAGGTAATCCCTATGTTGTTAGTAACGTGGCTGCGTTGAACAAATAAATCTCGTCCAAAACGGACAATATCAGCCGCATCGAAACTAGGTTCAGTATCTCGGATAACAAAGTGTCCTTGTTCTGTGAGAGTGTAACGTTCTTCGACAGGTTTTTGGGCAAATTCAAAATCATAGAATTCGTCCGACATAGAAGGTTTTGGAGCCGTTGTCCACTTAGCCCCCTGTCGGAAATATTCGAGTATTAAAGAACGGTAAGCGCGATATTCAAAAAAGCGCGATCGCCACGCCATTGGTGCTTCAATAATTTCATTGCCAACTACGATGAGAACATCGCGGGGCATAGCAGCATAGAAACCGGAAGCTTCAAAATCTAGAGTTTTATAGGTCTGGGAAAAGTCGATCAGATCGGGACGGCGAACGGTGACACCAAAAGCTTCTAAAATATGGCAAAACTCGTTTAATTCTTTAGCAGCTATTTCTACAAGTTCTTGAGGGAAGGGTTGACCCGCATACTTTTGAAAAAAACCCAAGTTGTTGGGGTAAGAGTTGGTTAGGAGTGCTGGCTCCAAGTGGGGAACGGCTGCGCCCTCAACGTGACCGACAATGACTTCTTTGAGAGGGTCCCATTCGTTGTAGCTGTTAACAACTGGAAGTGGCTGATTAGAGAATAGACTTGCGTTGAGTTTCAGTTGCGATAAGTTTTCCATTTTTTGACCTTTAGACCTTTATAAAAATGACATTCTTTACATTCCACATCGCCACCGTAGTGACCCCCGCATCGGAGTCAGACAGAATCATGCACCAGAGTCGGTTCCCACGGTCAACCAATGCCTTTGCTATTGGAGGAGGCCGGATATTCGGTAGCATGGCAAATAGCAAAATCAGAGAGAATTCAGTGACTAAACTTGTACGTTTGTCAACCCAAACTCCCAATGCAAAGCTCGTTAGACCCGACCCAATCAAGGATATTAGTTGTTCAAACCAGACTACAAGAAAAACACCCATTCCACCTGTAAAGGGTCGGAAATTCTTAAGACTACGCATAATCGCTAATTCGTGCTAGGCAGACGGTTGGTTCGACTCGATTTGCAACACATAGCCTTCACAATGTAAGTCGGCTGCCTGAAAACCTAACCGTTCTAAACCTTGATAGTGCTGCACGCAAGTTTCCAGATTTGGCAATCCTACAGTGGGCTTGATATTGTCAAAACGGGAAGAGAGGAGACTGGACATAACGCACCCCATAATGTTCAGGGGATTGGTAGGCTTGAACTCGTCTGACAATGAATCTTCATCCATGTTTTTCTTCATTGATTCGGGTAGGTAGATGACCGTTTCTATCGGGTCAGGTGCGTGAAGTGCTCCACCTTCGGTAAAGAGAATATCTTTGTGTTTCTCAAAGCGCTTAATCGCCTGTTCAGGGGAAAAACAGTGTGGGCCAGAATCATCAACAATTAAAGTACCCGGTTTCAGCCGATCGATGTCGAGAATGTCTGGGACGTTGGTAGCCCCAATGATTAAGGTAGCGTCATAGATTTCCGATGGCAGTTCAGATGAAGACGAAGAGATTGCTATTTGGACGGAACCTCGAAATCCTAAATCATCGCTCAGTTCGCGTTGAAGATTTTGGAGGGATTCCTGTTTACTGTAAATATCGCACAGGATAATCGACTTAGGATGCGGCAAGCATTTTAACATTAGGCGCAGGCTATTAATTCCAATCGAACCTAAACCGATGAAAGCTACTTTTTCTTGTTCTAAAGAACGCTGACTAACCTCTAAAATTTTCTTAATGGTCAGAACAACAGTAGAGCAGGTTGTAGCGTGTCCTGTAGTGATTTTCGGTAAGTCGTTACGCCCCTCAATAGCTTTGGTAATGGCACGACCGTAATCAGTAGCCGAGGGAATTAAACCTGTTAAGGAAACGGTTTTAGCACCGAGTCGTCCTGCCATTTCTAACGCTTCAATAACTAACTGCACGAGTTTGTGTTGGTCGTTGTATAGTTCATCCTCAAATATAGGAAGAGTTAAGCCTGCTATTCTACCCCATTTAGTCTCCATAACAGCATCCCATATTGGCAGGTTATCAAACCAATTTAGAAGAATTTGAGGGCGACTCAAACTGCTTTCTTGCATTAGGGGAAGAGGAATATAACCTAAAGCGGCTGAATCAACAGGTGCTAGTTTTCCTACAGCAAACAAAGAGAGTAAAGAGCGCTGTTCTAGTTGAAAAAATCGAGATTTTTCTGTGGTGGCTGCTAGAGATTGTGTCACTGGTTTCTCAACTTTTGCTATAGGTACTTCTGCATTAAAAGATGGTATTTGGCTGGGCAATTGCTCAATTGCTACGGCTAACTGAGCTATAGTGGGATGTTCAAACAGAAGCTTGACTGAAACCTTAATGTTCATTTCTGCTGAAAGCTTAGATACCAATGAAACAGCTTGAAGTGAATGTCCTCCCAGTTCAAAGAAATTATCATTAATCCCGATTCTTTTTAATCTCAAAATTTCTGCCCAGATATCAGCTAGCTTGGCTTCAGTCGGGGTGCGAGGGGCAACAAATTTGTCTTCTTGCTCGGTGTGGAAACTATCTGGTGCAGGTAGAGCGCGATGGTCTATTTTACCGTTGGGTGTTAGTGGTAGTGCTTTCATTAACACAAAAGCACTCGGTATCATATAGCTGGGCAGTTTTTGTTTCAAGTAATCGCGTAGGTTGCGAGTCATAGTACGCTGCAAAGTTTTCCACCAGTCTTGAGATTCCAACTGGTAGGATATACTCTGCTCAACTTGAGTCTGTTCGTTCGGTGTGAGATGAAAGCCAACCCCAGCTTTTGGCGGATGAGACCAAGCCACTGTTCCAGAAAGCCACTGAGGAGCTTTCTCTCCAGGTAGTTGTAAGTGCAAGTGGCAGGATTTATCTGGGTTGATAGCTGGTACGCCTACCACAGCAACGCTGCCTGTGGAGATATCCTCTGTATGGCATTTGATAGCATTACTATCTAGTTCTAGCTGACATTCACTGTGATAAGGAATGCGATCTGGGATGAGGTTACAAGTAATATAACCTACGATTTTCTTATCGCCAGGATTGTCTTCTCGACAAATAACTACCCCTTCTATAACATCAGGATGTTGGGCTAATGCTGCTTCAATCTCGCCGAGTTCGATGCGGAAGCCGCGAATTTTTACTTGGTTATCTATTCTGCCAAGGTATTCAATATTGCCATCGCTCAAGTAACGAACCTGATCTCCAGTTTTGTAGAGGCGAGAGCGCTTCGCACACGCTTTGCGAACGGTGGAGCAGTCACTAAAGGGATTGGGAATAAATCGCTCATTGGTCAACTCAGGACGGTTGAGGTATCCTCGTGCCAAACCAGCACCACCAATGTGCAACTCACCCGGAACGCCAATGGGTACAGGCTGTCCGTTCTGATCTAAGATGTAGGTACAGTCATTAGCAATCGGTCTTCCTATTGGCAACTCCCTTAATGTGGCATCGGCTGGCGATAACTCACGTAGTGTCGCTCCTATAGTGGTTTCTGTTGGGCCATAAACATTTATAAGACGCACTTGCTGTCCCACATACTCAATCCAAGCTTTCAATCGTTCCGGCAGTGCTTTTTCTCCACCTATACTGATTAAGCGCAATGATGGGGGAAAGGCAAAAGTTTTTTGGCTTAATATTGCTGTGAGTTCGTGCCAATAAGCTGTTGGTAGTGCCAGGATGGTTAAGTTCCAATTAGAGCAATCTTGCAGAAATCTCTCAATTGAGTCGAGCATGGAATCGGTACGCAAGACCAGCGTTGCACCCGTAGTCAGGCTGGTATAGATTTCTTCGGCACTAGCATCAAAACTAATTGAGGAGAATTGGAGAATGCGATCGCTATTGTCTATCCCATATTCACCGATCGCAGCCATTGTGTAGTTGACTAGCGACCTGTGTTCAATTAAAACGCCTTTGGGTTTTCCAGTAGACCCTGATGTGTAGATAACGTAAGCTAGGTTTTCTGGTTTCACTGGGATGGAAGGGTTTTCCTGGCTTTCAACAGCAATTTCTCCCCAGTTCGAGTCCAAGCAGACAACACGGGCTGAGTGTGTAGGAAGTTTCTCGACCAGCTTCTGTTGGGTCAGTAGCACTGGTACTGAAGAATCTTCTAGCATGAAAGCCAAGCGCTCGGAGGGATAATTTGGGTCGAGTGGGACATAAGCACCACCGGCTTTGAGAATACCTAAGAGTCCTACTACCATCTCCAGGGAACGTTCGACGCAGATAGCCACCAGTGTTTCTGGTTTTACCCCCAATGCTTGTAATTGGTGTGCTAATTGGTTAGCCTTGGTGTTTAGTTCTCGATAGGTTAGTTGCTGATCCTTAAAGATTACTGCTATGGCATCTGGCGTTTGTTCTACTTGTGCTTCAAATAATTGATGAATACAGAGATTCTGAGGATAGTCTTGTTGGGATTGATTCCACTCCACTAATAATTTGTGTTTCTCAATCACCGTCAAAATAGGTAAATCCGATAGCTTTTGTTCTGGATTCGCTACAATACCAGCGAACAACGTTTGCAAATGCTCTATCATTCTGGCAATGGTCGTGGCATCAAAAAGGTCTGTACTATATTCAAATCCCCCTGTTAAACCTTGCTCGGTTTTCAGCAACGATAAGCTTAAATCAAATTTAGCTGTATGATTGGTTTCAGGACTAGATATGTTAATTCTTAAATCTTTGAGGTTGATAGCAGAAGTAGTCTCATTTTCTAAGGAAAAATCTATTTGAAATAAAGGTGAGTAGCTTAAATTACGCTCTGGGTGTAATGCTTCGACTAACTTATCAAATGGTAATTCTTGATGATCGTAAGCTTCTAAGACAACTTTTTTAACTTGTTGTAATAACTCCAGAAAGGTAGGATTATTTGATAAATCTGTGCGTAACACTAAAGTATTCACAAAAAATCCGATCATTCCTTGAGTTGGAAGGTTTTGGCGGTTCGCAGATGGAGAGCCAACAACAATATCGGGTTGATTAGTGTAGCGGTAGAGCAATACTTTAAATGCAGCCAGGAGTAATGTAAAGAGTGTAACTCCCTGCTGCTGACTCAAATTTACGAGGGCTTCACTAATCTCTGGCTCAATCGTAAAAAATTGGGTTTCTCCGCGAAAGGATTGTACCGCTGGTCGGGGATGATCTGTTTGTAATTCCAACAATGCTGGCATTCCCGTTAGTTTTTGTTGCCAGTAAGCAAGTTGAGACTCTAAAACTTCTCCCTGTAACCACTGCTTCTGCCACACAGCAAAATCTACATACTGAAGATTAATTTCAGGTAAATGGGGTTTATTTTGTTCAACCAAAGCCGAGTAAATTGTCGTAAATTCCTGAAGCAAAATATTGACAGACCAACCATCAAAGATAATGTGGTGAATTGTTAGCAGTAAAACATTTTCTGTTGGGGTAAGCTGAACTAATTCTGCCCTAATTAAAGAATCTTCAGCCAGATTAAATACATGGCTAATTGCAAGAGAAGCTAATTTATGATACTCTAAATTCCGTTGACTCGCTGACAAAGAACGCAAATCAACAACTGGTAAAGTAAAATCTCTCGTTGCATTTATGATTTGAGCAGGTTTTCCATCAACGGTAATAAAGTTAGTGCGTAAGATTTCATGACGGGCGATCAATAATTGCAAGCTCGACTCCAAAGCAGTAATATCAAGTTGACCGCTAAAATGCAAGTTCAGAGGAATGTTATAGAAGGGGATGTTAGGCTGTAGTTCGTAGAGGAACCAAAGTCCCTCTTGAGTAAAAGAAAGAGGAAAGATATTGTTTTCTGTTTTGGATATCGGAGCGATCGCTGTGGTATTGGTTTGAAGATTAGCTTGTTGCAGAAACGAGATAATCTCAGCTTTGCGATCGCTAATTTCTGACTTGATAGCAGGGGTAAGAATCCCTTCAGTAGCCTTGCAACGAAGGCGTTCTCCTTCCAAAAACAGGTTAATATCTAACTTGCGTAAATGATTAATAAATTCAATGGTATTCATTAAAATTCTACCTCCTCTAAATTATTGGTGCTAGTGTTAACATTTTGGTTTACCCAAGAAATTGCTTCAATGTAGCTTGAAAAACCTGCTACAGTTGGAGCTTCAAACAACTTAGATAAGGGCAGATTTAACCCCAAATGGGAACTGAGTTTTGAGAGCAGTTGAGTTGCCAGTAAGGAATGCCCACCTAATTCAAAAAAGTTGTCATTGACGCTGAGTTGCTCGACTCCCAAAACCTCAGTCCAGATAGATGCTACTAATTCTTCTGTAGGAGTCCGAGGAGCTACAAAATCTCCTTTGTGAATTAAACTATTGAGGTCTGGTGCTGGTAATAATTTGCGGTCTACTTTGCCATTGGGGGTCAGTGGCAAAGACTCCAAAATTACAAAAGCACTAGGCACCATATAGTCTGGTAGTCGCTCTTTCAGAAAATGGCGCAGTTCACTAAAAGTGAGGGCTGGTTCCTGAAGAGGGACAATATAAGCCACTAAGCTCTTTTGACCCGGAATGTCTTCTCGAAGCGTAACAGCGACTTGGAGCAAGTTTGGATGTTGGCTGAGTGCTGCTTCGATTTCTCCGAGTTCGATACGAAAACCGCGCACCTTTACTTGGTCATCTATCCGACCTAGGTATTCGATATTGCCATCGGGCAGATAGCGAGCCAAATCTCCAGTTTTGTACAGGCGAGAAGTGGGCAAATCAGTAAAGGGATTGGGAATGAACCGCTCATCGGTCAAATCGGGACGGTTGAGGTATCCCCGTGCTAAACCAGCGCCACCGATGTGCAACTCGCCAGGAATACCAATGGGTACAGGCTGTCTGTTCCCATCTAAGATGTAGGTCTGGACATTACCAAGGGGACGACCGATCGGCAACTCCTTCAATTTGGTGTCCGCTACCGATAAGTCGCATATCGTGGCTCCCACAGTAGCTTCTGTAGGGCCGTAATTATTCACCAGACGAACTCGCTCTCCCACACATTCAAGCCAAGTTTTCAGTCGATCGGGCAGTGCTTTTTCTCCGCCAATGATTACCAAGCGTAATGATGGGGGTAATGCTAGCGTTTCTTGACTCAAGAAAGCGGTCAGTTCGTACCAGTAGGCTGTCGGCAAAGCCATTACAGTGATTTCCCAATTCTTGCACTTTTGCAAAAATCCCTCAATGGAGTCCAGCATGGAATCAGTACGCAAGACAAGCGTGGCACCAGAAGTCAGGCTGGTATAGATTTCTTCGGCACTAACATCAAAACTAATTGAGGAGAATTGTAAAATGCGATCGCACTTCTGTATTCTATATTCAGCACTCGCAACCGTTGTGTAATTGACTAGCGATTCATGGTGGATTAAAACCCCTTTGGGTTTTCCTGTAGACCCTGATGTGTAGATAACATAAGCCAAGTTTTTGGGCTTCAGTGGGATGGAAGGGTTTTCTTTGCTGTTCACAGCAATTTTTTCCCACTCAGAGTCCAAGCAGATAACACACGCAGAGTGTTGGGGAAGTTTTTCGACTAGCCTCTCTTGAGTGAGCAGCACTGGAACCGACGAATCTTCTAGCATGAAAGCCAAGCGCTCAGACGGATAGTTCGGGTCTAGCGGAACGTAAGCACCGCCAGCTTTGAGGATGCCCAACAAACCGATTATCATTTCCAGAGAACGCTCTACACAAATCCCTACCAGCACTTCTGGCCCCACGCCCAGCGAGCGCAGATAATTTGCCAGTTGATTGGCTTTGGCATTCAACTCTCGATAGGTGAGTTGTTTTTCTTCAAACACCACTGCTACGGCATCGGGTGTCCGTTCCACCTGTTCTTCAAACAACTGATGGATGCACTTCTCTTGGGGATAGTCTTTAGCGGTGTTGTTCCACTCTACTAATAGCTGCTGTCGCTCTCCTGGTGTCAGTAGAGGCAATTCTGAAATCGCCTGTTTGGAATTGGCGACGATTCCTTCCAACAAGGTCTGGAAATGTGCCGCCATCCGAACGATGGTAGTCTCATCAAACAGATCCGAGTTGTATTCCCATTCTGCTACTAATCCATCAGCCGTATTCTCCATTGATAGGCTCAAATCAAACTTGGCTGTGACGATTTCCACGG
Source organism: Microcoleus sp. B13-B6 (assembly GCF_036705405.1). Lineage (NCBI taxonomy): Bacteria > Bacillati > Cyanobacteriota > Cyanophyceae > Oscillatoriales > Microcoleaceae > Microcoleus > Microcoleus sp. B13-B6. Next base: position 9,406 of record NZ_JAUBUJ010000128.1, on the reverse strand, counting down.
AATACGAGCTTACCGCTAAATCAAGCAGTTCCATAGAAGGTACTCCTGCGTCATCAAGAGCAAACATCACCTGGAATAGAGGCGTGTAGCTTAAATTGCGTGTTGGTTGCAATGCTTCTACCAACTGCTCGAATGGCAGGTCTTGATGCGTGTAACCTTGCAGTGCCACTTCCCGAACTCGATCGAGTAACTGCTCAAAACTGGGATTGCCGCCGAGGTCGGTACGCAGCACTAAAGTATTGACAAAAAAGCCGATTAGCCCTTCAAGTTCCCGTCGGTTGCGACCAGCTACAGGTGTCCCTACTACGATGTCATCTTGCCCTGAGTATCGGTAGAGAAATGTCTGAAACGCTGCAAAAAGCGTCATAAACAGAGTGACTCCCGCTCGCTTACCCAGAATGGCAAGTTCCGCGCTCAATTCTTTGGAAAAGGCTGCATAGTAATATCCTCCCCGGAAGGTTTGAACAGCAGGTCGTGCTCGGTCTGTGGGCAATTCTAATAAATTTGGAGCGTTCTTGAGTTGTTCCTTCCAGTAGTGAATTTGGGTTTCTAGTATTTCTCCAGTTAGCCACTGTCGTTGCCAAACCGCAAAGTCGGCATATTGTACTGGTAACTCTGGTAAAACTGGAGGCTTTCCTGTACAGAAAGCTTGGTAAAGTTCTGTTAGTTCTCGCACGAATACGCCCAGCGACCAACCATCAGAAATAATGTGGTGCATGGTGAGCAGCAAAAGGTACTCTGTTTCACCTAGCTGTAGTACAATACCTCGGAGTAAAGGCTCTTGCTCCAGGTTAAAAGGTCGATTCGCTTCAACCGTAGCTAATCGTTTCGCTTCAATTTCTCGTTGGCTCTCAGAGATGTGCAACAAGTTCACAACTGGTAGTTGAAAACTAATAGTTGAGGCGATAACTTGAACAAATTGACCTTCTACTATTGCAAAGTTGGTACGTAAGGCTTCATGGCGCCGGATAATTTCATTGATGCTGCTCTGTAGCGCCGCTATATTGAGCTGACCGAAAAGACGTAACGCAAGCGGGATGTTGTAAAATGCACTGTCTGGCTGTAATTGATCGAGGAACCACAACCTTGCTTGAGCAAAAGAGAGTGGAATGTCCCCTGACCGGGGAATTGGCACAAGAGGCAGAGCTTGTACCGATTGTCCTTTGGCGAGCGAATTCTCAACCCGCGCAGCGAATTCGGCAATCGTGGGGGCTTCAAACAAACTCCGCAGCGGTAATTCAACAGCCAAGGTATCCCGCACCCTAGAAGTCACTTGAGTGGCTAATAAGGAATGTCCACCCAATTCAAAGAAATTGTCGCGAATGCCCACAGAGCCAATTGAAAGGATGTTTTCCCAGATATTGGCTAATATTTCCTCAATTGGAGTGAGAGGGGCAACAAAAGACTCTTCCAGTTCGTTCCGCTGTTCAGGGGCGGGTAGGACCCGACGGTCTACTTTGCCATTGGGAGTCAGGGGTAGTGCTTCCAGCATAACAAAAGCACTGGGCACCATATAATCAGGCAGTTGCTGTTTGAGAAAGTGCCGCAGGTCAGGAATGGCCGGTTCAGGTATGTTATGCGGAACAATATAAGCGACTAATTGCTTATTACCTGCAACGAAATCTCTGGCGATAACCACAGTTTCTCTGACACCGGGATGCTGTCTCAAGAGCGCTTCAATTTCGCCTAATTCGATGCGGAAGCCGCGCATTTTCACCTGGTTGTCAATGCGACCGATGTATTCGATGTTGCCGTCTGGAAGGTAACGGGCTAAGTCACCGGTTTTGTAGAGGCGCGAACCCGGTTCATTGCTCAAGGGGTTGGGAATAAATTTCTCATCAGTCAACTCGGGACGGTTGAGATAACCTTTTGCGAGTCCTACACCCGCAATGTGGAGTTCTCCAGGAACACCGATGGGAACGGGTTGGTTGTGAGGGTCGAGAATATAGATTTGGGTGTTGGCAATGGGACGCCCAATGGGCGGTTTTCGACTGCCGTCACTGCAAAGGGCAACGGTGGCGCAGACGGTGGCTTCTGTTGGCCCATAAGCATTGAAAAACTGACGACCTGGTGCCCAACGTGCTACGAGGTCGGCGCTACAGGCTTCTCCTGCTACAATAATTGTCTGCAATGCTGGAAACTCTTCGGGAGGTAGTACCGCCAAAACTGATGGGGGTAGGGTAATAGTGGTGATGGCCTCCTCGCCCAGCAGCCCAGTCAAAGCAGGCCCCGGCATTAAAGACTCTCGCAAAGCCAATACCAGTGTTGCTCCCGATATCAAAGCCATGACAATTTCCGAAACCGAGGCATCAAAGCTAAACGAGGCAAACTGAAGAATTCGACTCTCTGAGTGTATGTTGAATAGCTTGCTTTGTGCTTTGGCTAAATTGCACAGCCCAGAGTGTGCTAATAACACGCCTTTAGGTTTTCCTGTAGAGCCTGAAGTGTAGATAACGTAGGCTAGGTTATCCGGCGTTACTGTGCTATTGGCGTTCTCTGAACTGTGGAAAGCAATTTTTTCTATGTCCCCATCCACACAGACAACACGCGCTGAGGAAGGAGGAAGCAATTCAACCAGTTGCGTCTGGGTAAGCAACACAGACACCGAAGAGTCTTCTAGCATGAAGCATAAGCGTTCTTGTGGATAATTGGGGTCGAGTGGCACATAAGCACCGCCAGCTTTGAGGATGCTCAATAAACCAATTACCATTTCCAGAGAACGCTCTACACAAATACCCACTAGCACTTCTGGCCCTACTCCTAGCGATTGCAGATAGTGCGCCAACTGATTCGCTTTTGCATTCAATTCGCGATAGGTAAGCTGTTCTCCTTCAAAAACCACTGCTACAGCGTCTGGTGAATGCTCAACTTGCTCCTCAAACAACTGATGGATGCACTTATCTTGGGGATACTCAGCCCAAGTATTATTCCACTCGACGTGGATCTGGTGGCGCTCGTTTGGTGTCAGCAAGGGTAATTCTGAAATTTTCTGCTTGGGATTGGCGACGATTCCTTCGAGTAAAGTCTGGTAATGTTCCGCCATTCGAGCGATAGTTGCCCCATCAAACAGATCCGTGTTGTATTGCCAGCCAGCCTGGAGAACTTCTCCCATTTCCATCATCATCACATCCAGGTCAAAACTTGCCCCCCGTTGATGGCCGAGTGGATATGGCTCCATCTTCAAGCCTAGCCCTTTTCCTGGCTCGCACCAACGTTGCTTTTGCCAAGTGAAGCTGATTTGAAACAGTGGAGAACGACTGGGGTCTCGCTGAGGCTGAAGTTGCTCTACTAAAAGTGGAAATGGATAATCCTGATGCTTTTGGGCTGCTTTGACTTGAGTGCTGACCTGATCTAAAAAATTTTGGAAGGTCAGGTTTCCCGAAATAGAAGCCCGCAAAACAGCAGGGTTGACGAAATAACCGACAACTCCTCTAAACTCTCGACCGGATCTTCCCAGCATCGGACTTCCCACCAGGATATCTTCTTGATTTGTGTAGCGGTAAAGCAACACAAAAAAAGCCGCCAGCATCAGCTTGTAAAGAGTTGTACCTGTCGCTCTAGCTACCTCTCCCAGTCCCTTAATTAATTTTTCATGTAGTTGAAAAATATGCGTTTTTCCCCGAAAGCTCTGTATCGGCGGTCTGGGTCTGTCTGTTGGCAAATTCAGGATTGGCAAATCACCCGCTAGTTGCTTTTGCCAGTATTCCCAATGTTTTTCTGCCTTTGGACTCGATAGCATTTCGGACTGCCAATGTACAAAGTCGGTATAGGACAGATTTTTAAGGAGAGAATCTTCTATTTGCTGAGGGCTGACTTGTTCCGTTTCGGCTGCATACCAGAGTTGCAGTTCAGTAAAGAGTAAATCATAAGACCACGAATCGCTGGCAATGTGGTGCATTGTCAGCAACAGAATATGTTCTTGGGGCGATAGAGTAAATATATTCAGCCGCCAAGGTAGTTCTTTTTCAAGATTAAAGGGACGGTCAGTTTCTAATAATATTTGTTTTTTTAAGTAGTCTTCGCTCCAATTTAAAGCATCTGTTATTTGGATAGAAAGTTCTAACTGTTCCTGAATATTTTGAAATGGTTTTCCTTCGTAGGTGGTATAAGTAGTTCGGAGAATCGGATGACGATTGACAATCTTTTGCCACGCCCGTTGCAAAGCTGTAACATCTATGGATGAGCGAATTACCGCTGTATCGAAAATGTTGTAAGCAAAGCTTTCGGGAGCCATCTGGTAGAGAAACCATAAAGCTTGCTGACCCAGCGAGAGCGGATGAAAGGATGCCCGTGTCTCTGGCGTCATGGGAGTGATTTTATCCTTCAAAATAGGTATATTTTGTTCCGAAGATATTTCTGGGGTTGTAGATGAAGTCATAAATATTTGTGTTTTCGGATGTTTTTACTTCGGACTAGAGTATTTAGTGTCCGAGCTTTTAGACAAAGCTCGGACTAAATCCGTGAGATCAAAATCGCCAACGCAGGGAAACTAGCGGCGTTTTGGGGAGGATTGAGTTATTCCACTTATTCCTGCCAAGGCAGGAGGTAGGTCAAACTTTGAAATTCCGGGGTCGGTCTACTCGAAAAATTAATTTACTTGATAATGCCAAAAGAGACTTATCTTCCCTATCCTTTCTCTTGGCTAATTTTTCCATTAGACATACTCTGCCGTAATTGTGAACCTTGAATTGTTGTCAAACACCTTAAGGAAACTAATATTGATTTTCTCGTTGTAATACCGGGCATTCTTGGGAGAATTCTTCAGTTGGTTAGCCCGGTTTTCAGGAGTATCACCTGTAATCAAAGGAATCTCTTCCTCATTGAGGCTTACCTTCTTCAAGGGAGATGAAGTTCGTTGTTTGGAGTTGGAGTCGCGTTCGGGCAGTTCCGAAGGAGCGTGCAATATGGCAACGAAGAAATATTGCTCGCTCGGAGTGTAGTTGTTATGGATGCGATCGATATTAATCAGGCGTATTTTAGAGTCTAGATAGGAGTGTTGAATTTTGGTTTGGCGATATTTTCCCTCGCCCATCTCGTCGCTTCCGGGCAATTCTTTTATCGATGGTGCGGAAGAACGACTAACCCCATCATCTAAATACATGAAGTAAATCGATCGGACATCAACTCGCATCTGCTCCTCGTCATCAGTCTGATTTGTGTACACACCAGGATAGATATTAATGGTGATGGGGTTTCCATCTGGGTACTTTTCCCGGTTTGCTTGACGTTCACCAACATACTGTTCTACTTCAATGGTAGGAATAATCGCTCCTGCACGCACGTAGATCGGCACGATGAAGTTAATGTGTTTACAGTCAGCACTCAGATGAGCATCGAAGTCGCGGATTGTAGTACCGCCTTCCACTACGTCATCCAATGGCTGCCCGTTATTTTTAAAGCAATACCAGTTGCTATCTGCTGGGAGGTAAATGTCCCGTTTACCGCCACACTTGTTCTGCTCGTCGAGTATGGGAGCCACCAGCAAATCTCGACCGACAAAGAATTGATTGTCTAAAAATTCAACCTTGTCATTGTAAAGTGCTTTATCGCTGGGATCGTTGAGGAACATGGCCCGACAGATTGGCTTTCCATTGAGGCAATTCTCAAACATTGCATCGTAGAACAGTTGAAGCAGTTGATAGCGCAATTCAATGTAGTATTTGCAAACGGGAAGAACCATCTGGTATTGAGCTTGCGGTTCTGGTAGATTGCCACCCCGGTATTGGGTAAACCATTCTACGTACATGAATGGTTCTTGGAACTGTTTCCGTCCTTTCCGCATATAGTGGTTGCGGAACCAAGGCAGGAAAGCACCCGCCGCCGTCCATCGCATGAGCAACTCTGGTCCTGCCCAATGTTGCGAGTCATTTTCAGCCTCAAAGCCACCAATATCCTGACCGCAGATTGACATTCCGCACATCCCCAGCGAGATGACTTGCGATACGTTCATCTTAAGGAAATCCCAACTAGAACTGTTGTCGCCCGTCCATAATGCAGCGAAGCGGTGCATTCCGGTAAAACTACCGCGCCCAACAATAAAATTGCGTTTGTTTTTTCGTTCTTCTAGGGTCTGTGGAAAATTCTCGGCAAGATGGTTCAGTCCGTGATATGTGGCTTTGTGGAGATTGTAAGAGTACAAATTCCATATCTTAATAAATGGGGTCTCCTTGAGAGGCTCGTCCGAGAGAAAATTATCAGTCACGAGCAGCCGGAACGGAAAACTCCGCATATCTCCTCGGGTGGAACGGATAGCTGGTGTCGTCATGTCCTGCCAGACAAACTCTAGACCCATCTCAAACAGATATTTGTATTGTTTCCCCCACCATTCGCGTACTTCCGAGCGTGCTAAATCTGGGTAATGACCAGGTGTACCAAGATCGACACCTTGAGGATTGCCATAGAAAACTTCCCCTATATAAGGCTTCCCGGTATTATAGTTCGGGCTATTGGGTAGGATTGGAACCTCATTATTTTTCTCAAACCCGCCTGAATAATCTTGATAGCACCCGTTTTTTGTTTCCTCTGCCTGATGGCGCTTGTCAAGCACGAAATAGTTATTCGCTAATCCCTCCGCATAAGTTGAGTAATTTGGGTCGCGATTGCTAATGATAGGGGTGATGTTTGTGCTACACTTCACTCCTTTTGACCGCAGATAGGAAAACATTTCTTTGGCATCGCGGAAAACATTATTGGGGGTTTTGGGGAAATTGTCATTAATCGTGAATGTTTGATAATTGTTTTGTACATCCACATCGATATGCAGACCATCGAGTGGAATGCCATAATCCCGATATTTATCAACGACCCATTTCAGCGCTTCCCCATTTTCATACCCATAGCATCCTTGGTGATATCCCAAGGCGTAGCGGGGGCTTAAGCGAGACCGACCTACAATTGAAGTAAAACCGTTTACAACCTCAGCAGAGGTATCGCCTAGAAAGAAGTAATAATCCAGATCGCCGAAGCGAGTTCCCAACATATATCGACTGGAGTTGGCGTAGCCGATATCAACTAAGAGTTGAGCGGGGTTGTCAATATAAATGCCGTAGACGCTATCTTGGCTAGGAACGCCGTTAAATTCCAGGAAGAAAGGGTCGGAGTGGTAAAGTGGTTCGCGATCGTCTAAAGGTCCTATGTTATAGACTTGGCGATAGCGCATATTGTCAAAGTTGAAATAATTGACTTGCTCTGTATTTTTACACAGAGATTTACCGCCCTGTTCTCCAAATCCAATATATTTCGCTGTCGCTGGTTTTTCAATCGCCTGAATAATAGAGTAATCTTCTTTTTCTGCGCCGGTAAAAGTGTAGTAAATTCCGGGAGCGGCTGTTTCCCACACTTTAAAGGCTTCTTGCTTGGCAGGATTATGCTTGTTCGTGTAGTTGAAGACTTCTATCTTGAAGGGAGCGTAAGTAACAACTACCTTCATTGCCTGCTTGGGGGTTCCATATTCCTCATAGTTCGTCACTAACTCGATACCATTTTCCGTCGGTTTTTGCTCGACTGAGAATGGCTCCTGTTTTTTCAAAATAATTCTTAAATCTTCCAGTCTGTCTTGAACAACAGAACGGGTATTATTTTTGGAATAAATTTGAGCATTTTTCAGCGGATTAAAGCGACTTCTGATAATATCTTTTTGAAGAACATGAAGAAGCATAGAGCAAAGTTTTTGGGTTTCTCCAATATTGCCAAAATTGATTGCCAAGGTTTTGCTTTCAGAATCGAAGGATGCAGAAACAGCTCGCTCGATCTTTTCCCAATTTTTGTAATCGGCAAAGTATTCTTCGACTTTAACAAATCTGTAGGAAGTTTTCTTGAAAATAGAAATTGAATCAGACATGATCAGCTCCTGATGGTGAATTGACTAAACAAAAAGACAGGGGTAATATTCATCAAATTGACTATCGAGAAAGCGAATATCTATCTCGAATTAAGAGCAAAACTATGGCGAAGAATGGAAGCCATGGATTTATCCCCGCTCAGAGGGTAGTTTTAGTCGGGTGATATTCGATCGCTAGCCAAATGCAATCCGTATCTGCGTAATATTGATGCCAAGGGTAGGTATATTGAAAACAGTCAACTGCACCCACTGTTCTCCCAATCTTTCAGCACCTTTCAAAAAGTTGGCTCGATACAAATTTTTTTGCCGGACGCTACTATTGCACCCATACGTCCGCTCTTGAATGCCTTGATCACACTAATAATCTGATTTTTTGAGCCCCTACCCCCTATAGATTCAATTTAATCTTTTTGCCAGCCTTACTTATCAGCTTGTTTATTTGTCATCTATCTCTAGACATACTTAAGATAATTCTTTGGATAGATGCTTGTCAAGGGAAATCAATAAAATTTGTGTAAAGGAAACGTCATGGAAAGTAAAAATTCAACATTTCCTGGTTGGGACATGAGTAACGTAGAAAAAGGTTGAGAAGAAATGCCGCAATTTACATTCACTTCGAGAGCAAATAGTTCTTGAGATAATTTATACATCCTTATATCCCTCCGTCCATAGGGGATTTACTGATATAAAAAAGATGGACGCACTATTCTGTAAATTACGAGCTAAACAATAGCCGTAATTTCACGCTCGACGTGCGATCATACACGCTCTGAACAATATGGTAGTAATTAAGTAGAAGTCCCTTTTGTAGCGTTAAGCCCTGATTATAGCTGTATCGTTCAAAAGTTATGAAAGTCTATTAATTCCTTCCACAGCTTTTGAGACGCATCTTATCTCTATAATATTTCCTCTCCCCTGCCTTTGTAAGTCGGAAAAGTCGGATCGTAAAGTCGGAAAAGTCGGATCTTGCATAATCTATCGAGTTCAGGTTAGGTGAAGATCGGCAAAAATAGTTGCACGCTTATATCACAACTTGTCTCTTAGTAACCTGATTTCTTTAATTTCCTAACTTTTCCTTTGGCTAGCGGGACTTAAACAAATTTTCACAGTTAATAGAGTTAAAACCCTTGCTAGACAAGGAAAATACGTCAAAGGGGGTAAAATCACATGAAACCCCTACCTCTCAGAGATGAAGGAAAGCTTTGTTTTGTCTTAAAAGTTCTAAGTCCGACTAGCATGAAAAGCGATGGCCACCTTCCGAGTACAGCGATCGCCATCAATATCCAAAGAATCCTTATCCCTCAACCTCTTTCAAACCATCCTCCAACAACATCCACACTATATCCACTTTCTTGCGCCCCGTCCTAGCTGCCAACATCGACAGCTTGCGGTGCAGAGTTTCGGACATATCCACAGTAAATCTGACCGTGGCTTCTTGATCGGGGGCTTGCAGTTTGCTCATCAGACTAGGCTCCTTTGATGGAATAGGTAGGGCTTGCTGAATAAGTTAGAAAAAATCGCGATCGCGTAGCTAACCGCAGACATCGCACTTGATGGGCAATTCAA